>CAZHLZ010000003.1:9105-38769 GCA_964532475.1 uncultured Chitinophaga sp. | reverse complement strand
TTGTCGGTGATGCCGATAATCAATTTGAATCTGATGAATATTTTATTTTTTATGCTTGGGGACCTAACAAATGGAACTATTCTTCGACATTTTTTCGCAGGGATTTGAATGTTTATTCTGAGGATTCCTATTACTTTATTAGAATAAGTGAGACAGAAGCTCCTTTAAGAATTGATCAGATTGGTTCTACAAGTCAAGTGGAGCAAACTGTAATAAGTGATTTTGATCATTATGATATTTATGAAAATGATTTAAAAAACTTAACTGGTGGTGGACAACGTTGGTATGGAGAGTTGTTTGACACAGAATTAAGCAGAAATTTCACCTTCTCTATTCCAAATTTAAATACAAGTGAACCAATTAAATTATTTGGATCCTTAGCATCAAATGCAAAATCGGGAGGAAATACGATAGAAATAGGATTCAATGGTACCAATGTTTACAATGCATCATTCTCTTCAAGCGCAACCGACTATAGACGATTGGATTTTAATTTTGAGTCACTAAGTTCAAGCGAAACCAATATCGTTAATATTACCATAAACCGCGTAAGTCCCTCGATATTAAGTTATTTAGACAAAATTGAGTTAAACTGTCGAAGAAATTTAGTTTTTTCTGGCTCACAATTCAGGTTCAGAGACTCGAAATCTATTGCCTTGGGTTCTATTTCGAAATTTGAACTTTCCAATGTGCAGGCTTCTTATTTTGTTTGGGATATTACTAATCGTCACGAGCCTAAAGTAATTGAGTCAGCATTTAGTAATGGGAAATTGAGTTTTAATGTAGCAACTGATTCTTTGCGTGAATTTGTTTGTTCAAATGGAACGACTTTTAATGCTCCAAGTTTTGTCGGAAGAGTTAATCACCAAAATCTGCATGGATTATCCTCTGCCAGCTTATTAATTGTTACACATCCTTTATTTCTAAGTGAAGCAACACGTTTAGCTCAGATTCATATCAACGAAGGGACATCAACTCATGTTGTTACCACGGAGCAAGTTTACAATGAGTTTTCATCAGGAACAATGGATCCAACAGCGATTAAAACCTTTGCGAAAATGTTTTATGATCGTGCAAATGGTGATGTGACTAAAATGCCTGAAAATTTATTACTTTTTGGGGATGGAACCTATGATCCAAAAAATCGTGTTTCTGGGAATAATAATTTTATTCCAACCTTTCAAACTCAAGGTTTAAATTCTGAAGACCATATTTATAATTTAGTTACTGACGATTATTTTGGAATGCTGGATGATAATGAATCTCTCAACAATTCCGATATGATGGATATTGGAGTAGGAAGGATGATTGTTTCTACCGAGGAACAAGCAAGAGAGCAAGTTGATAAAATTGTTCAATACCTAAAACGAGGGATTAATGTGGCAGAAGTTTCCAATTGTGGAACTGGTGATGCGAATTGCAGCTCTTACGGGGATTGGCGTTTAAAGTGTGTTCAAATTGCTGATGATGAAGAAAATGGATATTTCATCAATGTGGACACAGAACCTCAATATGAAGCAACAAAAATGAATCATCCTGAAATAAACGTGGAGAAAATATATTTAGATGCTTATTCTCAAGTAACGAATGCTGGAGGAGAGCGCTATCCTGATGTATTTGATGCTATCACAGATCGTGTCCAACGTGGCTCATTGATTGTTAACTATGTAGGTCATGGAGGAGAAGTTGGTGTGGCTGAAGAGCGAGTGATTACAATTCCTCAAATTCAATCTTGGTCTAATGTGTGTAATTTAAATTTATTTGTGTCAGCAACATGCGAATTCACTAAGTTTGATGATCCTGCAAGGGTATCAGCAGGAGAATGGGTGTATTTGAATCCAAAAGGAGGAGCGATAGCTTTGATGACAACTACACGTTCTGTGTTTTTTGGTGTAAACTCGATTACAGGCGAGAAATTTTTTGACAATGTTTTTAATCGGGATGCAAACAATAGGCCGCTTACTTTTGGGGAAATAATGAGAAAAACAAAAAATGAAGCAGGTTCAAGTTCCAATAAAAGAAGTTTTAATTTAATTGGAGATCCAGCGCTTAGAATCGCATTGCCAGAATATAAAGTAGTTATTGATAGCATTAATTCTTTTTCTCCTTCGCTGTATCAAGATACATTAGAGGCTCTTTCGAAAGTTCGAATTAAAGGAAGAGTAGTCGATTATTCAAATAATACTATTCCTAGTTTTAATGGAATTTTGACACCTTCAATTTTTGATAAAATAAAAATTGCACAAACCTTAGGTCAAAATGAAAAATCTCCTATAATTCAGTTTGAGACTCAAAAAAATGTCCTATATAAAGGTAAAGCGAGTGTTACGAATGGTGTTTTTGATTTTAGTTTTATTGTGCCAAAGGACATCAATTATTCCTTTGGAAATGGAAAAATCTCCTTATATGCGAATTCTGAAAACTTGGATGCAGGCGGAAATGAAAATAAGGTTATTATTGGAGGAATTTCGGAAGCTGGATTAAATGATAATGTTGGTCCTGAGATTAGTCTGTTTTTAAATGAGGAAACCTTTATTGATGGTGGCTTAACAAATGAAAGCCCTATTTTGATTGCTAAATTGTTTGATGAAAATGGTATTAATACAGTTGGAAATGGTATTGGACACGATATTACTGCAATAATTGATGCAGAAACATCAAATCCAATTGTATTGAATGACTATTACAATGCTGATTTAGATACTTATCAATCAGGTAGTTTACGTTATAATTTGACAAATTTAGAACCTGGAGAACATAGTTTGACATTAAAGGTTTGGGACGTTAACAATAATTCTTCTGAAAGTACAATTAATTTTGAAGTCAAATTAAGTGAAGAATTTGCTTTAGACCATGTGTTAAATTACCCAAATCCTTTTACTACCAACACTTCTTTTTTCTTCGAGCACAATCAAGCATGTAATGCCTTGGAAGTTCAAATTCAGATATTTACAGTTTCAGGTAAATTAGTAAAAACAATTAATCAAGCGGTTTATAATGAGTGTTTTAGATCTGATGGAATCGCTTGGGACGGAAGAGATGACTTCGGAGATCAATTGGCTAAAGGGGTTTATATTTACAATTTATCAGTAACAAATTCTGAAAATAAAAAAGCAAGTAAAATTGAAAAATTAGTGCTTTTAAAATAAAATATTAGTTTTTATTAACAATTTCAGTTACTGAAACAATAAAATTTATTGTTTTACGTATATTTGTAAACGATTTATAATTTATATAGCTCAAATTATGTTAAAAAATATCTTAGCGTCATTAGTTGTACTAATATCATTTTCTACAAAAATGTTTGCTCAAGCAACGGATGACGATTTACAATTAAATACAATAACCACTTCCTTACCATTTATGAGTATCACACCTGATTCTCGTTCAGGAGCCATGGGTGATGTAGGGACAGCATTAAGTGGAACCTCTAGTTCAATTTACTGGAATACAGCCAAGCTAAATTTTGCTGACAAAAGTTCTGAAGTAAGTGTTTCATACACACCTTGGTTGCGACAATTAACAAATGATATCCATTTATCTTATGTTTCTGGATATGCAAAATTGGGATCAAAACAAGCCTTTGCTGGATCTTTGCGCTATTTTAGTCTTGGTTCAATAACATTTACGGATCAAGTCGGATCAGTAATTCGAGATGATAAACCCAATGAGTTCGAAATTACGGGTGGTTACGCATTAAGATTGGCAGACAAAATAAGCGTTGGTGTGAATGGAAAATTTGCCTATTCTAATTTAACTGGAGGGTTGCCAGTAGCTGGAGCAAGCACCAAACCTGGAATTGCAGGGGCAGCAGATTTATCGTTTATTTATTATAATGATAATTTTAAGCTTGGTTCTAAGAGAGGTGTTTTTTCTTTTGGGACTACTATTAATAACATTGGAAATAAGGTAAGTTATTCTGATGAGTTGTCGAAAGACTTTTTACCAATGAATTTAAAAATTGGATCTGCCTACACTTCCAAAATGGATGCATACAATTCTATTACTGTGGCATTAGATGTACAAAGATTACTTGTTCCAACACCAGCTATTTACCAAGATGGAAATCTAATTGGCGGAAAATCAGATGATATTGGTGTGATTTCTGCCATGTTACAATCATTTTCTGATGCTCCGGGGCAATTAGAGAAGGATGCAAATGGGGATTACATTTTAGATGCTGAAGGAAAAGGGACAGCAATCAAGAATTCAAAATTGAAAGAAGAATTAAGAGAAATTATGATTGCAACGGGTGTGGAGTATTGGTATAATAAAACCTTTGCAATTAGAACGGGTTTTTTCTATGAGCATCAATCGAAAGGGGCAAGACAGTATTTTAATGCTGGTGTTGGTTTGAAATACAATATTATTCAAATTGATATGTCTTATCTTTTGCCTTTGAAAAGAAATAATCCTTTAGCAAACACCTTACGTTTTACCTTACGTTTTGACATTGGTTCAAAAACATCAAATACTGTCGGTTCTGGAACTCCAATTGAATAAGCATGTCTGATTTAAGAATTGGTTTTGGAATTGATGTTCATCGTTTAGCTGATGGATTAACCCTAATGGTTGGGGGGAAAGAAGTCCCATCTACTTTTGGTGCTGTTGGTCATTCTGATGCTGATGTTCTTTTACACGCAATATGTGATGCTTTATTGGGAGCATTAAATCTTAGAGATATCGGTTTCCATTTTTCGGATACAGATCCTCAGTACAAGGGAATTGATAGTAAAATTTTATTAAAAAATGTTTACCAATTAATTAAAGATAAAGGTTATCATTTAGTTAATTTAGATTCCACTGTAATTCTTGAAAAACCAAAGTTAAATCCCCATGTTTTGGAAATGCAAGAAATTATTGCTGAATTACTTGAGTCAAATACCGAAGTGATTTCAATCAAAGCGACGACACACGAAAAGGTTGATTCTTTCGGAGAAAGTTTAGCTATAAAAGCTTATTGTGTTTGTTTGTTGGAGAAAAGATAATATTATTTTTCTATTTTTCTTTTTGCTCTAAATAATTTAAAGCTAAATTATAACTTTTTAATCCAAAACCAGAAATGCAACCGATGCAAACAGCACTGATTAAAGAAATGTGTCTAAACTCTTCTCTTGCCATAACATTTGATAAATGAACTTCAATAACTGGAGTTTTGATAGCTGAAATGCAATCGCGAATAGCAACACTTGTATGCGTGTATCCACCTGCGTTTAATATGATTGCTTCCGCATCCGTTTTTTGTAAGGCATCGATTAGTTCTCCTTCAATATTCGATTGAAAATATGTAATTTCATGAGGGGATTTTTCTTTTAATTGCTCAAAATAAGTTTCAAAACTAAGATTTCCATAAATTTGTGGTTCTCTTTGTCCTAATAAGTTTAAATTTGGACCATTAATTATTAATACTTTCATGCATTTGAATTGGGAACGCTATATTAAGCAATTTATTTCATATTTGAAAATCGAAAAAGGTTTATCACCTAATTCTATTGATGCCTATTCCCGAGATGTTGAAAAATTAAAGTCTTTTGCGGAGGACTTTAAATTACAGGTTGAGAATGTTAAACTTGTTGATTTACAGAATTTTATTTCTGAATTGAATGAAATAGGATTAGCTGCTCGTAGTCAAGCTCGTATAATTTCAGGAATAAAACATTTTTTTTCCTTTCTCATTTTGGAAGATATTTTAAAAGATGATCCAAGTGAATTGATAGAAATGCCTAAATTAGGTGTGAAATTGCCTGAAATATTGGATGTGGAAGAGATTGAGGCATTGTTAGCATCCATTGATTTGAGTAAAAATGAAGGACATCGGAACAAAGCAATAATTGAAACTTTGTATAGTTGTGGTTTACGTGTTTCTGAACTAGTAAATTTGAAATTTTCCGATTTGTATTTCGATGAAGGCTTTATTCGTGTTACAGGAAAAGGGAATAAACAGCGTTTGGTTCCAGTAAGTGAGCAAGTTGAACATGAAATTGATTTGTACACAAATAACATACGTAATCATCAAGAAATCAAAGCTGGGAATGAAAATTATGTTTTTTTAAATCGTCGTGGTGCAAAATTGACGCGAAATATGATTTTCATAATGATTAAAAATTGTGCGGCTGATATAGGTTTAAAAAAGTCAATTAGTCCGCATACATTTCGACATTCTTTCGCCACGCATTTGATTGAAGGTGGAGCAAATTTAAGGGCAATTCAAGAAATGTTGGGACATGAATCAATCACCACGACTGAAATTTATACGCATTTAGATCAGCGCTTTTTGCGAGAAGCGATTTTATCTTACCACCCAAGAAACAAAAGTTAAAATGCATAGTGCAAACCAAAACCAAGGTCAATTAATTGCCTTTTTCTTGGGTTTGTTGGATTTTTGATACTTGAGAAATCGTGGATAAAATTAGAATTTAAACTCACACCGAATTTAGAAAACTGATACCTTAATTGAGTTCGTAAGCAAAGCTTTAAGCCAAATTTTGAGTAATCTAAATCGGAAATCAAGGGATTCGCTTCTTTGTTAAATCTCACGGATTGATAACTTACAACTCCTCCAGCCATAATGTCCGCATAAAATTTTTGTCCAAATTGTTGACTTATTGAAAATTGAAACGGAAGACTAAATGAAAAAACGCTGTAACTTAGATTTTCATTTTTTAATGATGTAATATCTTCATAAATCGAATTTACCTCATATTTTGAAAGCGTTATAGTCGAGCTATCAATTATCGCTCCAGCGGAATCAACTTGAAATACTAAAGAATCATAGAAAATTATTGTAGAATCGTATCCAACAAAACTATTTGTCGTAATTCTTTTTGTTCTGCTAAAATCTTCCTTATGCGAATTAAAATTAATTCCCGAAGAAAGTCCAAGGCTTGTTTTTGGTGTGAGCGTGAAGATGTTGTATACACCATCAATTTGAATTTGAATTATGTTTTTCTCGTTCAGCACGCATCATCGCCTCAAGCGAAATTTGCAAAACTTGATTAAATCCATCCTCAGAACTTGCAACTTCGGATAAAATTTTCGTAATTTGCTCTTGTGTAAAGTTGAGTGTTTTCATTTTTTTTAATTTTCCAAAATCTAATTTAAGAAAATTCTCGCTTTACACACTTTTTGGGACAGTATCGATTTTGAGGTATTATTTTCATTTGATTTTATAGAATTTCTAGAATTAGTATTTATTTGTTCTCGTTTTTCAATTTTGCTTAGGCTGTTTTCTGATTCATTCAATTTCAATCCAATCAATGAAATCCCGAAGAGACAAATCCCAAAAAGATAAAAAAGAGAATGAAAAATCTTCGTTTTCGTTTTTTTTCCAAAGCAGCAATTGTCCCATCGATTTTGGTTTTTAAATCGAGTGGGGGAGAGACCTCAAAATCCTGAAAAGTATCTCTAAATAAATTTTCTATGTCTTGATCCTTATTCATAATTTACTTTTTCTTTTTCAATGATTTGTTGAATCATTTTTTTTGCTTTGAAATACTGAGATTTAGATGTTCCTTCGCTAATTTCCAAATATTCTGCTATTTCCTTTTGTGTCAAATTGTCGATGGTGTACAAATTGAAGATTGTTCGATACCCATCAGGTAATTGATTTAATATTGTTACTAATTTTTGTTGCAATTCTTTATAATCTACTTCATTTTGCTCTTCGTATTGAATTTCATCGAGATTTAATTCATTTTCTACTAATTTATACTTATAATTTTGTTTTATGTATGTTAATGCCGAATTAATGGTGATGGTTTTGATCCACGCAGGAAACGCTTGTTTTATGTCATATTTTTCTCGATTTACATATACTTTCACAAAACTTTCTTGTAGTACATCTTGTGCGTCATCCTTTCATCGTGTATACCTGAGGCAAATTCCAAACATAGCAGGAGCATACGACTTATAAATCAGGTCGAAAGCATCTTTTTTACCCCTGCAGAAATCCAATAATATTGCCTCAGTTATCACACTGTCAATTCATGTTTTTACAAATTCTGTACTTATAAAGTTTGGCTTAGAAATCATATTTTCTCCTCCAAAAAGTATAGTAATCTTATGTGTTTATGTTATAATTACTTTTGAAAATTCAAATGGTTGCCTGTAAAATAAAAAAAGCTTCAACCAAATGGCAGAAGCTTTTTACAATTGCATAATATTTCTTAATTTACGATTGCATCATATTTTGCTTTGAAGTCTTCATCACCTTCAAACCATTGAGCAACTTTTCCTAATAATGTTTTAGCTTTTTCAACTTGCTTCATGGAAATATAACATTCAGCTGTTTCAAAAATACCCAATTTAAAAAGTTCTTTGTCTTCATCTGAATAATCTTTAAATTTTATTAATATTGGTTCACTTTTCTCACCCTTTTTAACTTCTTTTGGAGCTTCATCTGAGGTAACTTTCATTAATAGTTTATCTGTTTCTTTCCAAATTTGGTTTGCCCCACCTTTATCAGCATTTCTAAACTTACATGCAGCTTCTAAGTATTTTGCACCTAAATCGTTTGGGTTAATTTTGTATGCTTTTGTGACCCAGCCAGCCGCTTTTCTATAATCCTTAGCCTCTAATTCATTTCTGATTGCTTCCACTAAAGTTTTTTTAACTTCAGCAATAAAGTCCATGTGTTCCTTTAATAATTTACCTTCTTTATCTTTTTTGATAAATTTCCCTATTGAATTGAAACAATCTTTGTAAGCATTTTTGTATTCTTCATCGCGATCTGCTTTAAAAGAAATTTTATATTGTGCTTTTGCCATCCAATAATAGATAATCGCATCATTTTTTGTATTATCTTTCTCAGAATACTTTGTCGTTTCTTTTATAAGTTTTGCATAATTTCCATCCGCATATAAGATTAAAAGATCATCATATAAAGGTGGTTGCGCATTAAATTTGAATGCCAAAACTAAAATGCAAAATAATGAAATAATTTTTTTCATGGTTTAAATATTTACTTTTAAAGTGAATTTTCAATAATCATGCCGAAGTTAGTAATTAATTTTTATCCAGCAAAATTTTATAATCAAAGATGCTTTACGTAAAAGTTTATGAAATGTTTCAAATAATCTAATTTACCGTTTTATTTTGGCGCCTTTTCCAAGTACAGCTGCAAGTCCAGTGGGGCTTTTCGCTTACCTTGGGGCGTGCTTGCGCTTAAATATTAGTTTGAATAAATTAAGGTCGTCGATTCTAGTTTATAAACTAAGGTTAGAAGAGATTTTAAGCGAAGAAATAATATGATTCTTTAAGCTCCATATTCTTCATTATGTAAAGAACTTTTTATCAAAAATAGAAAAACTAAATCGATATTTTAATTAATTTTGCGCCATGAGAAAAAAAATAATGCTTCTTGGAAGCGGTGAATTAGGAAAAGAATTCGTCATTTCATGCCAACGTTTGGGTCAATACATCATTGCAGTAGATTCTTATGAAAATGCGCCTGCAATGCAAGTTGCTCATGAATTTGAGGTAATTAATATGTTAGATTCAGAAGCATTAAAAGGAATTGTTTCAAAACACAAGCCTGATATCATTGTACCTGAAATCGAAGCAATTAGAACCGAGTGCTTTTATGATTTCGAAGCTCAAGGCATTCAGGTGGTGCCGAGTGCAAAAGCTGCTAATTTTACCATGAACCGCAAGGCAATTAGGGATTTGGCTGCTAAAAAATTAGGTGTAAGAACTGCCAAATACAGTTACGCAACAACATTGGATGAATTAAAAAATGGTGTTGATTTGTGCGGATTGCCATGTGTTGTGAAACCTTTGATGTCTAGTTCTGGTAAGGGACAATCAGTAATAAAAACAATTGATGACATTGAAAAAGCTTGGAAATACGCCTTAGAAGGTTCTCGTGGAGACTTAAAAGAAATGATTGTGGAGGAATTTATTCCTTTTGATTATGAGATAACTTTACTCACAGTGACCCAAAAAAATGGTAAAACATTATTTTGCTCACCAATTGGCCATAGACAAGAACGCGGAGATTATCAGGAAAGCTGGCAACCAATGCCTATGGAACAAAAACACATTGAGGAAGCTCAAGAAATGGCTGCAAAAGTTACTGCTGAACTGGAAGGTTTTGGACTTTGGGGCGTTGAATTTTTTGTTTCCAAAAATGGGGTTTATTTTTCTGAATTATCTCCCCGTCCACACGATACAGGAATGGTTACCTTAGGCAATACTCAAAATTTATCTGAATTTGAATTACATGCTCGGGCAATTTTAGGATATGAAATTCCAGAAATAAGACAAATTCAACGTGGGGCAAGTGTTGTTCTTTTGTCAGAAATTGAAAAAAATGAGGCACCAATTTTTACTGGGTTAGAACAAGCTTTTAAGCATAAAAATACTGATGTCCGACTTTTCGGAAAACCAACTTGTCGCAAATATAGAAGAATGGGAGTTGTTTTGACCTTTGGTGAAGAAAATGTTTCAGAATTGGTTGAAAAAGGAAAAATTATCGCGAAAAAGATAAACGTACAATAGTTAGCTGCCTTTACCGTCTTCGTTTTCAAGTTGTAATTTCTCTTTTTCACGGTTCACTAACTTGTGCGGGTTTTCCTGAAGTCAAAGCCACCAACTTGTTCACACGGAAAAGAGAAAATACAAGCTTTTCAACTACAACGGGGCAGTATTTTATTTCAATGCTTCTTCCAAATCTGACCAAATATCCTTTACATGCTCCAATCCGATTGAAAGGCGCACTAGTCCATCAGTAATTCCGGTTGCCTCTCGTTCCTCCGTTTTTAGTTTAGAATGTGTCGTAGAAGCCGGATGTGTAGCAATACTTCTTACATCTCCCAAATTCGGAGTTAGTGAAAACAAATTCAAGTTATTTAAAAATTTTCTTCCTACTTCCAATCCGCCTTTTATTTCAAAAGTTACAATTGCTCCACCACCAAACATTTGTTTTTTAGCTGTTTTATAATGAGGATGGGAAGGAAGAAAAGGATATTTCACCCAAGCTACCTTTGGATGTTTTTCTAATTTCTTGGCAATTTTTAATGCATTTTCTGTCATTCTTTCCACGCGAATGTGCAAAGTTTCGATCGATTTTGAAATTACCCACGCATTAAAAGGACTCAATGCTGGACCAGTATGACGGGCAAAAGCCTCAATTTTTGTAATGATTTCCTTGTTTGCTAAAATCAAACCACCCAAGGTTCTACCTTGACCATCCATGAATTTGGTGGTAGAATGAATCGAAATGTGAGCACCTAAATCTATTGGTCGCTGTAAGATTGGCGTAGCGAAACAATTGTCAACAGCGAAAAGAATGTTTGCCTTTTTACAAATTTTGGCAACTTTTTCAATGTCAATGATTTCTAATGCAGGGTTGGAAGGTGATTCTAGATATAAAATTTTTGTATTTTCTTTAATTGCATTTTTGTATCCATCATAGTCCAATGCGTCCACATAAGTTGTTGTAATTCCCCATTTTGGGAAAATTTCAGTGAATAATCTATGTGTGGACCCAAAAACCGAACGACTAGAAACAATGTGATCACCCGCTTTTAATAGTGCACCAAATGTAGTAAAAACAGCAGCCATTCCCGAAGCTGTAGCCCAGCCAGCTTCTGCATTTTCAAGCATTGCAACTTTGTCAATTAACTCTTGCACATTCGGATTTGAGTACCTTGAATAAATGTTTCCATCTTGTTCATCAGCAAATACAGCAGCCATTTCTTCCGCAGAATCAAAGGTAAAACTACTTGTCAAAAAAAGAGGATTTGAATGCTCTTTTTGAGCTGTTTTACTTATTTGTGTTCTTATGGAAAGTGTTTCCTTTTGATGTTTTTTCATTTTTGTTAATTTTTAGATACTAACGGATTTTCCTTAAGAAATGACTCATTTCTTAAGAATTTCTCACCACCTCATAACTAATCTTTATTTCTTTTGATAAACTTGCACTTACTGAGCAATATTTTTCTACGCTCAATTGTACCGCTTTTTCAACTTGATCAATAGGATCATTTTCTCCAATAAAAAAGCTAAGCTGAATACGTTCAAAGGCAGCAGGAACGGCATCAATTCGTTTTGCGTTTATAGAAATATGGTAATGAGAAAGTTCAATTCTCTTTTTTTTCAAAATTAGTAAAACATCAATACTTGCGCAAGACGCCATGGACGCAGCTAACATTTCCATCGGTCTTAATCCCAAACCTTCCCCGCCAATTGAAGGATTAGCATCAAAATTTGCCTTAATTCCTTCTTCATTTACTGCCTCAAATGCTAATTTGTCATTTAATCTATTAAGTGTAATTTTCATGTTTTTTAATTTGATACAATTTTAATGAAAAGTTTTGAATTTTGACTTGAAATTTATTTTTTAGGACTTATGTCTTAAATCAATATATTAAGGTTTCCCTATCGGGAAAAGAAGACTAAAAACGCAGTCCCTGATAATTATCGGGAGGCGCAGATTTTGATTCTCTCAGAAGTTAAAGTCTATTGTCTTAAGTCTAATAATTTCTTAAGTCTAATATCTTATGTCTATTGTCTTATGTCTAATATCTTATGTCTATTGTCTTAAGTCTAATATCTTATGTCTTAAAATCCTAAAGTCTTCTAGTCCTAATTAAATACTTGCAAAAACAACTTCTCTTCAAAACCATTTTCAAATTCATCTTCTAACAAAAATTTATCCGGTAATACGGCAAAAAACAGATCTTTCAACATATTAAAATCAAAGTTTCTGATTTCACTAAATTTCACCCAACCTGTTTGGAAATTGTAGTTTTTACTTTGAAATAATTCATCTATTTTATAAAATGGAATTTCTTGAATCGATTCAATAAACTCTGAACCAATGTAGATTTTTAAGAAAAAATCTTCCGAATAAGTTAAACCTTCGTTTTCGCTATTCGTTTTTTTGTATTCATACGCGTAATCAAATTGTAAGGCAGAAACATCAGATAAAACAGCAGAGGCAGTTGGGTAAGCACCTGCACCTTTTCCTAAAAACAATTGTTTGTCAGAAAATAATGCTTCCACAGAAACCGAATTAAACTCATTATTCACATTATAAGCAACATTTTTCTCCGAAATGAAATGTGGAGCAACGAATCCAACTAATTTATTTCCAATTTTTTCAGCTCGAGAAAATAATTTGATTCTAAATCCTTTTTCACTTGCGTAACGAACGTCTTGCTCTTTAACATTTCTAATTCCATAATTAAAAACACTTTCTGGTTTTAAACTTAATCCAAAGGCATGTTTGATTAGCAAAATCAATTTGTATTTAGAATCATAACCGTCCACATCCAATGTTGGATCTGATTCTGCAAAACCTAATTCTCTTGCTTCTTGTAAAGCGGTTTCGTAGTCTTTTCCAAAATTTGTTTGGGTTAAGATATAATTTGTGGTTCCATTCACAATCCCTTGGATTCCAGATAGTGAATCGTTGTTATAATATTCTTCTAGGTTTCTGATAATTGGAATACTACCACCAACTGAAGCTTCATAAAGTAAGGAAACATTGTTGTCTTTTGCTAGATTAACCAATTCTTCGAGGTTTTCAGCTAACATTTTTTTATTTGCAGTAACGACACTTTTTTTACGTTTGAGTGCTTCTGAAACAATCAAATATGCTGCTCTTGCGTCATCAATTAATTCAACAACTAGGTTAATCTCAGGATCCAACAAGATATCAGTTTTGTCGTAAGAAAAATTTTCTTTTCCAATTTTACGTTCCTTGTTTGGATTTTTTACGACAATTTTTTTAATTTTCGCATCCAATAAATTTGATTTGTTCAATACTTCGAAAAGTCCATTCCCAACTACTCCAAATCCAAATAATCCTATGTTTAATTTATTTCTCATTTTTTTTCGATTTTTGAATTGCTCGATTTTGAATTTTTAGATTTGGTGAGATCGAAAAATCTAAAAATCCAATAATCTAACAATCTATTTTTTAAAAAATTTATCTATAATTTGTTCTAATAATTCTGTTTCAACTAAAAAACCATCGTGTCCGAAAATGGAATCGATAATCTCAAGTTGAGCATTTGGTATGTTTTGCGCCAAAAATTCCTGTTCTGAAACTGGAAATAATAAATCGCTAGTGATACCAATGACCAAAGTTTGTGCTGAAATTTCTTCCAATGCATCTCGAATTGACGTGCGGTTTCTGCCAACATTATGCGAATCCATGGCTTTTGATAAATACCAATAAGAATAAGCATTGAAGCGATTAACCAATTTTTGACCTTGATAATTTTGATAGGAAGATGCCTTAAAATCATCCACCTTATACGGGTTATTCTCACTTTGTGTCTTTTGGTAGCCCTCGTAAGATCGATAACTTAACATCGCGATGCTTCTAGCAGCTTTGAGTCCCTTTGCTCCGCCATTTTCATCACATTTTTCGAAACTTGGATCGGCCAAAAGAGCTAATCGTTGTGTTTCATTAAAAGCTATTCCAAATGGTGAATGAAAAGCATTTGTGGCAATTAAGAGCAATTGTTTTAATTTACTTTTTAAAATGATGGCAAATTCTTGTGCTTGTTGTCCCCCCAAGGAAGAGCCTATTAAAAGATCAATTTCAGGTAAATTTAACTTTTCACGCAAGATTTCGTGTGCTAAAGCCATGTCTCGCGTTGTGACCAAAGGAAAATCTAAATAATTGCCATTCTCATCATCTAATGGACCTGTTGTGCCATAGCAAGAGCCAATTACGTTGGCACAAACGACAAAACTTTCTTTTTGATCAAAATATTTATTGGAACCAAAAAGTCCGCTCCACCAGTCGCTAACATCAGAGTTTGCTGTCAATGCATGACACACCCAAATGATGTTTGAATCACTTTTTAGTTCACCAAATGTGTGGTAAAAGATAGTTAAATTTTCAATTTTTTGACCTGATTCGAGAATGAAATTCTCAATTTTAATTGTGTTTTCTGTTTTTTTCATGGGTTGTTTGTTAAATGTGAAACTTGAGATTTAAAAAATCAACAGCACATGCAACAACAACAAATAGTTTTTGATAAATTAGAAATAGTTTTTGTTCGTTCTTCTTGAGAAGAAAATTGAAATTTGATTTGAGAAAAATAACTTTGCTTTTTCATACGTTTAATTTATATTCTTCGTCAGCAACATGCATCCGAATCTGGAATTGGCACCGGTTTTCCAACCTCCCGAACCTTCGGGAGACTTTAAGTTGGTTGCCAGAGGATCAACGAGCCAGTCTCTTACCTCTTCTTTATAAATCAAAACTTATAGATTGAACATCTACTATCTTTGATGGTGCAAAATTAATTTATTTTTTCATACAAAAAACGATTTAGGGATTTTTTTTTATTTTGGATAAAAATATTGTAATTTTGCTTTATGACAAACAAAGCGATTGGCGTATTTGATTCTGGATATGGAGGATTAACAATTTTATCGGAATTGCAACTTAAAATGCCACAATATGATTTTTTGTATTTAGGCGACAATGCAAGAACCCCGTATGGAACTCGTTCATTTGATGTCGTTTATGATTTCACCTTGCAAGCTGTAGAATTTCTTTTTGCTCAAGGATGTGAACTTGTTATTTTAGCTTGTAATACGGCTTCTTCCAAAGCATTACGAAGTATTCAGCAGCAAGTTTTGCCCCAAAAATATCCAGACAAGAGAGTTCTAGGAGTAATTCGTCCTACTTCTGAAATAATAGGAAACTATTCGAAAACAAAAAATATTGGACTTTTTGCTACCGAAGGAACAGTTAAATCTCAGTCTTATTTGATTGAAATTGATAAATTTTTCCCTGATATTCACTTGGAACAACATGCATGTCCAATTTGGGTTCCCTTAATTGAAAATTCTTTGCACGAAACGAAGGGAGGTAAATGGTTTATTCATAATGATTTAGATTTGTTGTTGACGAAAAATCAAAAAATAGATACAATTTTATTAGCTTGCACTCATTATCCACTAGTGAAATCAATCATCGAAGAAAAATTGCCTACACATATTTCTTTGATATCTCAAGGTCAAATTGTTGCAGAAAGTTTAGTAGATTACCTTGCTCGACATCCGGAAATGGACCAAAAAATATCTAAAACTAGCAAAATTGAGTTTCTAACTACCGAAAATCACTTAGATTTTGATCAAAAAGCAGCGCAATTTTTCGAGCAGAAAATTGTTTCAAAAACAGTAAAATTGAATTAAAAGGAGAATTTTCTTTTTAATTTCATAACAGGTTTTTCAATAAAAAACCAAGATAAAATTGCAAAAAATAGTGTTGTAATAAAGGAAAATGTCACCAACAAATAAAAGTCAATTTTTCCTGCATAAAGGTTAGAAAACACTTGTTGGATAGGAAAAGCGTACAAATAAAATCCATAAGAAAAATCTCCATATTTTGCGAAATTATTAATTTTTGGAATTTTTAGAAAAGCAAAATAAAACACTAAATATGATAAAGGAAAAATATTGAATATTCTTGGAATAAGTTGAAAGTGCATCAAAATTAAAACAAAAATCATCAGACTTAAACCCCATAAATTAAATTTTATGAATGATTTGAACTGAAAAAAAAGCATACCAACAAAAAAATATAAAAACGGCAGCATAAAGGAACTGAAAATGATTCCAAAAATAGGGATTACTATTTGATCTATTTCGGGTTTAAAAAAAATGTAGGAAATAAATAGGGAAACAAAAATTATGATTAACGTATATTTATTATTGATTTTTGGAATTCTCAATAAGAAATAAAGCGAAATATACGAAGCAAATTCATAGGGGATTGTCCAAATTGAACCGTTGACGCTTGATGAATGGATATTGTTTTCAAAAACTCCTGGTAGGTAGTAATGAGATTGAAAAATAAAACAATTTTGGAGGTATAATAGGGTAGATTTATGCGAAATAAATTCTAAAAAGGGTAGGTTAGAGAAGAAAACTCCAAGTAAAATAACTGATAAAATAATTACAACTAATAATGCTGGGAAAATTCTTAAAATTCGTTTGATAAAAAAATCAAAAACGGATTTTGAATTGAAAAAACTTTGACTGATAAGAAATCCACTAAGAATAAAGAAAATTGCAACTCCTATTGACGCAGAGCTAAATTGGAAAGTTATTCTAAAGATGTCAAAATCAACTGTTTTGTCTTCAAATAAGGCCGATGAATGTTCAAAGAAAACCAAAATAGCTGCGAAGAATCGCAAAAAATCAAAATTATTTTGGCCTCGCTCTAACTTGTTCTCAGAGATAAGCATTTTACATTCCTGGCATTCCGCCTTTCATTCCTTTCATCTGTTTCATCATTCCCATCATATTTTTTGGGTTTGACATCATTTTCATCATTTTTCGTGTGTCTTCAAATTGTTTCAATAATTTGTTGACTTCTTGCACATTTGTTCCACTTCCTTTTGCGATACGTGCTTTTCTATTTCCATTTAATAAAGCTGGATTTGATCGTTCTTGTGGAGTCATCGAGTAAATAATTGCTTCCAAATGTTTGAATGCATCTTCTTTAATATCAACATCTTTCATGGCTTTCCCCATTCCAGGAATCATTCCCATCAAATCTTTCACGTTACCCATTTTTTTGATTTGCTGCAATTGAGCCAAGAAATCGTTGAAGTCAAATTGATCTTTTTGGATACGTTTTTGAAGTTTTCTTGCTTCCTCTTCGTTAAATTGCTCTTGAGCCCTTTCAACTAAGGAAACAACGTCACCCATTCCCAAAATTCTGTCTGCCATACGACTTGGATAGAACACGTCAATTGCGTCCATTTTCTCACCTGTCCCGACAAACTTTATTGGTTTTTCAACGATTGCTTTAATTGATAGTGCAGCTCCACCACGCGTATCACCGTCTAATTTCGTTAAAACAACTCCATCAAAATTAATTTTTTCATTAAATGCTTTTGCCGTATTTACCGCATCTTGACCGGTCATTGCATCAACCACGAATAAAGTTTCAGTTGGTTTTATTGCATTTTTAACCGCCTCAATTTCATTCATCATGTCGACGTCAATCGCTAAACGACCTGCTGTATCAACAATGACAACATTAAATGAATTACTTCTTGCAAATTGAATGGCATCTTGGGCAATCTTAACAGGATTTTTTTCTTCTTTGTTAGAATATACCTCAACACCTAATTGTTCTCCTAAAACATGTAATTGATCGATTGCCGCTGGACGATAAACGTCACAAGCAACCAACAATGGTTTTTTTCCTTTTTTAGTTTTAAGGTAATTTGCCAATTTTCCAGAAAATGTAGTTTTTCCTGAACCTTGCAAACCTGACATTAAAATAATCCCTGGATTTCCCTGAAAATTGATTTCTTGTTCATTTCCACCCATCAATTCAATCAATTCTTCATGACAAATTTTCGTCATCAATTGTCCTGGAGAAATTGCAGTCAAAACGTTTCTACCGATCGCTTTGTCCTTTACCCTTACAGTAAAATCTTTTGCTGTTTTAAAATTAACATCGGCATCAAGTAAAGCTCTACGAACCTCTTTCAAGGTTTCAGCAACATTGATTTCTGTAATTTGGCCTTGACCTTTTAAAACTTTAAACGCTCTTTCGAACTTATCGGTAAGATTTTCAAACATTTTTTTAGAATTATTTAAGTACAAAATTAAAAAAAATAGCTGAAATAAAGTAAAATGCTCAAAAGAGTTTTAAAATTCTCCTCATTTTTTTTGAATAATCATTATTTTTGCAAGATGAAATTTGAAATAAAATCGATATCAGATTTGAGTCAACTTGTTGATTTCGTGTACGATAAAATGGAAACAAACAAGTTGTTTTTGTTGAAAGGTGAAATGGGTGTTGGAAAAACCACTTTTGTTCAAGCATTATTAAAAAAATTGGAAATCGAAAACTTGAATGGTTCTCCAACTTATTCATTAATAAACACTTATGTTTCAAAAGTTTTTGGAGAAATAAACCATTTGGATCTATACCGATTGAATTCCACCGAGGAAGCATTTGATATTGGAATTGAGGACATTTTGGATGGAAAATCAATTTCTTTTATTGAATGGCCTGAAAAAATTGAGAATTTAATTCAAGATGAAGTCCTCGAAATTTCATTCAGCTTAAATAGTGATTTGAGTAGAACGGTTGAAATATCTCAAAAATAATTATCTTTGCTTTTTTGGGGATAATGACCTAAAAATAATAGTCAAAACAAATAATTCGACATGGAAAATTTTATCATAGACAAGATTGAAGAAATAGCTTTCACTTCTGTATCCAAAACTGATTCGCTTTGGGAGGAAAAAGTCCTTGATTCAATTACGATTGTTGAATTGGTAGTTGAATTAGAAAACGAATTCAAAATCAAAATTCCTTTCAACGAAATTATTGTTGAAAATTTTGAAACCGTTGAACGAATTGTTAAGTACATCGAAACGAAAAAAGGTTAACATTGAAGGCTTTTCTCAAGTTCCATTTTATTCCACTAACGCTTGCTTTGTTAAGCAGTTTTTTACTTCTTTTGGCAGTAAATTCAATGTTTTCTGACAAGCTTTCACAAGATAAGACGACAAAATCCAAAATTATATCGGGAAAACAAAGTCTTACTAGAGGAGTGCAAGTAAATTATGCAGCTGGAGTTGAGGCAGAAATAAACTTTCTTGCAAATATTCGGAACAAAAATCACATTACCTTGATGGGATCCTCTGAATTTGCTGATTTACCTTATAGCTCTTATTATTTCTTACCAGATTCATTGGGGATTCCAACTGTTGGTTTTGGTCATGCGTATCATCAAAGTTTTAGCATAATGAGTGAAATGTTGGCCGCTCAAAAAGATTTGAAAAACGCAAAAGTGTGTATTTTTGTCAGTCCAACTTGGTTTATTGTTGATGGAACAAATATCGAAGCATTTTTAGAATTTGTGCCTTTAAATTTTTTGAAATCAATTGCAAAAAACAAAGAAATTCCTGATAAATTTAAACTAAAAATTGCTGCATTTATCAATAAAAATTACGAGCATATTTCCTGTACAAATGGAATTTTGAATTATTATAAAAATTTACACAAAACAAAAAATATTTCTGCATTTTACAATACCGCTTCGGGCTTAAGTTCAAGTTTTGAAGACATGCAATATAAAATTAATTTATTGGAAAGCAAAAGTGATTTTGTGTACAAAAACCGTGAGCAAGCAGACAAAAAAGTGCAAGAAAATTTCTTGAAAAGCATAAAAACTAATTCAATTTTTGTCAATGATGAATATTATAAAAAATTCATATTTGATCCAAAAATAAAAGAGCCAAAATACGATTATTCCAAAGATTTTTTCTTCAGCGATCAAGAATTAGAGGATTTTACCTTATTAATTGAAGTATTGAAAAAATATGAGTGCGATGCTTCTTTTGTGATTCAACCTATGAATCCGCATTATTACACAAGTTTAGAGAATTTTGAACCAGCTCTAAACGAGGTTAGACGATTAATTCACAAAAATAAATTTCCTTGTTTGGATTTATTCAGCACAAAAAAAGAAGATTTTGAGCCAGGAACCTTAAATGATGTAATGCATTTGGGCGATTTCGGTTGGACAAAAGTCTCAGATTTCTTGGTGAAAACTTATAAAAGGTCAGAAAAATGAAAAGTGGAATAGTAAAAAATTATTTCTGGTATTTAGCTTTGATTCTAGGCTACTTAATTATTTATTATTTTGATGTAGAGAAAATAATTTACAAAGAATGTGACGAAAAACCAAAATCAAAGATAGATTTCGTATATCAACAATTTTAATTTGAGATAGAAAGTACAAATGTTTAAATTTAGTAACATATTGCCATTTAGTTCCATTGAGTTTTTTGCTTTTATGTTATTTGCTATTTTCTTGGTTCAAATTTCCAAATTATTCTTTCAAAAAAAGATAAAATTTGAGTGGATCATCTCTTTTATCTCCTTTACGTACTTGTTTTTTCTTTTTCCAAAACCAGTCCAACTTTTCGGATTGATTCTTTATTTGTATGGTATTTATTATTTGTTTGCACGAAAATTAAAATACGAAAATTTATTGCTTCCGGTAATCTTGATTTCACTTCCACTTTTTCTGATGAAGTTCATCAATATAAATCCTGGAATTGATTTGAAAAATGGGATAATCCAAACGGTTTTTCAGGTGGCAGGACTTTCATTTATTACATTTCGTGTCATTCAACTATATATTGATGAAAGATCGAATTCGCAGAAAGTCAGTTTCTTATCATTTTTCAATTTCACGACCTTTGTGCCCACTTTATTGATTGGACCTTTGGACAAATACGAACGTTTCACGACAGAAACTAAAACTGGCTATCAGCAAATTAATTCAGAAAATTATTTAATTGCATTTAATTTCTTATTGAAAGCCTTAGTTTATAAATTTATTTTCGCTGAAGCAATTAATCGTTTTGTAATCAATCACTTGGTGAATGATGGTTCAGTCACTTTTCATTTAAGTATGATGTATTCCTATTTAATTTTTCTCTTTTTTGATTTTGCGGGTTATTCCTTGCTTGCTATGAGTTTCGGAAAATTTATTGGAATTAGTGTACCTTTTAATTTCGACAAACCATTTCTTTCCGAAAACCCTAAAATGTTTTGGCAACGATGGCATAAAAGTCTTGGAGATTGGCTGAATGACTATTTTTTCAAACCTGTTTTTAAAGAATTAACAAGCAAAAATGTGTTAACTTCAATCAAACGTCAAAATATTGCTCTATTTTTAACCTTCACATTAATGGGCTTTTGGAACGGTTTTGAACTTCATTTTATTGTTAGTGGAATCCTATTTGGACTGTATTCCATGATACACAATTACTATTTTTACCTATGTAAAAAAAATAAAAAAGATGTGATTTTTGGCAACTTAAATCCTACAATCGTCAAGTATAGTTCTATTTTTATTTTATTTAATTGCGTTGCGATTGCAATTTATATTTTTAGTGGAAAACTCTTTTAACCAAGCACCCAAAAGCCATGAAATTTTCATTTGAATTCAAAGATTTTATTGAACACGACAAAAATTCAGATAAATTAGCAATTATCAGTGAAAACGAAGAACTTACTTGGGTAGAATTTGAAAAAAGAGTGAATAATTTATGTGATTTTCTTAGCAAGGATAAAATAGAATTGTTAGAAAATCCAGTTGTTATTTATGGACATAAGCAAGCCGATTTTGTAATTGCAGTTTATGCCTGCATCAAATTAAAAATTCCATATATCCCAATTGATATCGTTTATCCTAGAGAGCGAATTGAAACGGTAATTAAACTTGCAAAGGTTGAATTAATCTTAAACTGTGATGGGTCAAAATTGGGAATTTCCGATACAAGTGAAATCCAACTTAATCAAGAGAATTATGTCTTTTTGCAAAAAAAGGAAAATTACACTACTAATTTAAGTAAATCCGATTTAGACCCACTGATCTATTTAATTTTTACCTCAGGAAGTACAGGCGAACCAAAAGGTGTGCAAATTTCTACCGAGGCAGTGATAAGTTTTACAAATTGGATGGAAAATTCATTTGGATTCACTTCTGATGATGTTTTTATCAATGTTGCTCTTTTTAGCTTCGATTTATCTGTTTACGAATTACTTAGCTTTGCAAAAATCGGAAACACTTTGCTGTTAAGTGATAAAACTACCACAGAAAATCCAGATTTGTTTTTAGAGCGAATAAAAGCATTCGGAGGAACAATTTGGGTTTCAACACCTTCATTTTCATTTATTTATTCTAGAATTGAGAATTCGATTGTTTGCAATCAACTGAAATTTTTTCTTTTTTGTGGTGAGATGCTACCGACAATTTTAGCGAAGCAGATGAAGGAAAATTATCCAAATACTGTA
Source organism: uncultured Chitinophaga sp. (assembly GCA_964532475.1). Classification (GTDB taxonomy): domain Bacteria; phylum Bacteroidota; class Bacteroidia; order Flavobacteriales_D; family Crocinitomicaceae; genus M2408. The sequence goes on along the minus strand of CAZHLZ010000003.1, from coordinate 15,956 downwards.
ATTTATAATACTTATGGTCCAACAGAAGCTACGGTTGCGACGACCTTAGTGGAAATCACCCATGAAATTATTGAAAAATACAATCCTTTACCAGTTGGTTATCCAAAACCAGAAAGCGAAATTATTTTAGAGGAAAATGAAATAATCATTGTTGGAAAAAATGTTTCTTTGGGATACCTAAATCGACCTGAATTAAATAAAGATAAATTCATTACAATGAATAACTTAAGGGCTTTTAAAACGGGTGATAACGGTTATTTCCAGGACGAAATGTTATTTTGCAAGGGTAGAAATGATGATCAGGTTAAATTACACGGATTTCGAATTGAATTGAATGAAATTACTTCCAAAATGAATGAAATTAATTTTGTTCAAAAATCAGAAACTATTGCTTTACGCAGAAATGATGAAGTAAAAAAAATTGTCAGTTTAGTGGAGTTGAAGGCTGATTTTATTGATAAAGAATTAGTAAACATAAAAACAGAAATTTTTGACATATTAAAAAGTAGTTTACCCTATTACATGATTCCCTCTGACATCAAAGTAATTGAAAAAATTCCTTTAAATCAGAACGGGAAATCAGATAAAAAAGCCTTGGAACAAATCTATTTAGCTAAAGCATAAAAAAAGTGCAAACTTAAGAGCTGCACTTTCTAATTATTTGGAGGAAAAATACCTTTGATAAAATCTAGTTTAAAGGCTATTTAACTTTTTTCTTATCAGGGTGAGTAACTTGAGACTTTTTCACCTCTCTAACTTTCATTTTATCAGCAGAAACCTTAGTTTTACTTATAGGTTTGTTCTTTTTTGAATCGTAAGTTGATTTCTTTACCGGTTCCTGTTTTTTTGTTATTTCTTGAGCAAATGAAGAGTTTGCAAATCCAAAAGCAAGCAACAACAAGGAAATTTTAAATAAATTTTTCATGACTTTATTTTAATTATTTAATTTTACAATTTCAAATTTTATGCCAAGTTACGATTTTTATTTTAAATCTCAATGAATATTTTTACAATTTCAATTTCAATAGCTCTTTTTTTAGGTGTGATTAATGGTTACTATTGGTCAAAACAAGGGTATCGAGGTTGGCATATTTACTTTATGGGAACGATTGCTTTTTTTGGATTAATTCTACTTTTTTTAAAATTTTTAGGCTTCCAAAAGTAAAAAAATGTATATTCGCAGTACAAGATTTTTTTATGAAAGCAATTAACGATCACATTTACGCAACAAAACTTTGTTTTGACTTATTAATGAAGGGAAAATATTGGTTATATCTTTTGCCTTCTTTCATTATCTCTCTTATTTTTGTTTCAATTTACACCTTATTTTCCTCCATTTTTAGCTTTTTAGATTACGCAAACGATGTTCCACTTGTTGGTTCTTATTTGGGTACAGGAGTTTCTGCAATTACAAGTGTTTTTGCCTATGCAGGCGAATTATTTTATCAATTTTTCATCCTTACAATCTTATCACCTGTTTACTGTTTACTTTCTGAAAAAGTAGATAACAACGTCTCTGGTTCAAAATTTGACGGAGGAATTGTTCGAATCATGACTGATTTAATTCGAGCTATTTTCATTGTAATAATTGCTCTATTTTTAAATCTAATTTTCATTTGCCTTTGGTGGCTATTTGCCTGGTTTACAGGTTTTCATTTGTTGGATGAAATCATGTATTTCTTAATTGGAGCATTTTTTATCGGTTTTTCATTTTATGATTTTTCTCTTGAGCGCTATGAAATTGGAACTTTTGGAAGTTGGGGCTTTGGATTTAAAAACATGAGTTATATGTTCATTACTGGCGGATTATTTAGTTTGTTCTTTAAAGTTCCTTATTTTGGAGTGCTTCTTTCACCATTTTTGTTAACCATAATTAGTACAATTGTATTTTTAAAAATGCATAATAAAATTCCAAGTATATCAAATAATTCAACAAGTTCAAATGAATAAATTATTCGAAAACTTCCCAAAATCATCCAAAGAAGATTGGATTCAAGTTTTAACAAAAGAACTCAAAGGTGTGGATTTTGAAAGCTCTTTGATCAAAACTGATGAAATAGAAGAACTGAAATATCCTGCATTTTATCACAAGGAAGACTCAACGTTTTCAGTAGAAACCCCAGGTGTATTTCCCTACAAAAGAGGTTTTTTCTCAGAATTAAACGATTGGTCGATCGTTGGTGAAGTAGCTGTTTCTGATGCAAAAACTGCTAATCAAAAAGCCTTAGATTTATTGATGAAAGGGAATTCAGCCTTGCATTTTGAATTTTCTGAGCAGCAAGTTGATTTAAACACCCTTTTCGCTGGGATTGAATTTGAATACATCAAAACCTTCATTACATGTTCAGTTTCAAGCACTTTTGTTGCATTAAACACTTTCTTTGAAGACAAAAAATGTGGTGAACTGTTTTTGAATTACAATCCTTTAGCTGCTAATAGCTCGCTTAAAAATGAAGATTTGTTTTCGAGTACAACTCAAGGAATCACACGGAATTTCGAGGTGGATGCATATTCCATGCAACAAGCTGGAGCAAATTGTGCCCAAGAAATTGCATTTGCCCTACAACTTGGTCATTCGTACTTGTTTCAACAAACGCAAGTAGGAAGATCGGTGGATGACGCCTTGTTAAACATTCATTTTACCTTCGGAATTGGTTCAACTTACCTGTTTGAAATTGCCAAACTTCGAGCCTTTCGTTTACTTTGGTCAAAAATTGCACGTTCTTATTCACCTGAACATCGTTGTAACGAAACAGCTCAAATCATTTCAAAAACGGGGTTTCTGAATAAGTCCTTGCAAGATCCGTATACCAATTTGTTGCGACAAACGACGGAAGTAATGTCAGCAGTTTTGGGCGGAGCAAATCACATCATAAATCAAGCATACGATAAAAATTCAATAGTTGGTGCGAGTGAATTAGCGGAGCGTATGGCAACAAATATTTCCTTGATTTTAAAAGAAGAATCGTATTTGGAAAAAGTATTGGATGCCGTTGGCGGAAGTTATGCCATCGAGTCTTTAACAGAAAATTTAGCGGATAAAGCTTGGTCACTTTTCCAAGAAATAGAAAATTCAGGAAATTTGAATTCCTTGTTTGAGCAAATTAAAACTACGGCTTCAAAACGAGTAGAATTACATCGCGAAAAGAAAAAAACCTTAATCGGAATCACGAAATTCCCAAATCCAGACGCAAGTAATTTGAAATGGAAAACGAGTGATTCAGCTTATTTTGGATTGAATTCGCTTATTATTGAAAAAGAAATCAATTAATTTTCCTCATGAAATTTGATTTACTTGTAAACTCAATCAAAGAAACCCATGTTGGTTTTCAACAGTATGCTGCAAAGTCTGTGAACTTGTCATTGACATTGCGCAACTGGTTGATTGGTTTTTACATTGTAGAATTTGAACAAAAAGGAGAAGATCGAGCGAAATATGGTGAGAAATTGTTAGAAAATTTAGCTAAGAAAGTTGATACTGAAGGTTTAGGTAGTCGGAATTTAAAACTCTTTAAACAATTTTTTCTATTTTATCCTCACCTGAGTAATACAATACCTGAACAATTAAAAAAGATTGATTTTCAAAATGCATTATCAATTGTGCAGACACTGCCTGCACAATTGGAAATAACTGATAGACAAATAAATAGAATTGGGCAGGCACCGCCTGCACAATCATTAACTATGCCTTCAAATGTTCTAATAACAAAGTTGTCATTCACTCATTTTGTGGAACTGCTCGTTATCAAAGAGCCATTAAAACGTACATTTTATGAGATAGAATGTATCAAAGGTAGTTGGAGTACAAGAGAATTACGAAGACAAATCAATACGCTTTATTTTGAACGAAGTGGAATGAGTTTGAATAAAGAAAAATTGAGAGAATTTACGCAAGAAACAGCAGAAACTTTTGATCCTAAAGAAATAATAAAATCCATCTATTCTTTTGAATTTTTGGGTTTAAAAGCACAAGAAGTTGTTGAAGAAAAAGACTTAGAAGTTGCCTTACTGAATCATATTCAAAGTTTTTTGCTTGAATTGGGACATGGTTTTTGCTTCGAAGCACGACAAAAACGAATTTTAATTGATGAAAACTATTACTTCGTCGACTTGGTGTTTTATCATCGTGTGCTAAAATGTCACATTTTGATTGAATTAAAAGTAGACGAATTTAAGCACGAGCATTTATCACAACTTAACACCTATGTTTCTTATTTTAGAGAAGAAATTAAACATGAAAGCGATAATCCACCGATAGGAATATTACTTTGCACGAATAAAGGTAAAAAGTTAGTCGAGTATGCATTAAGTGGTATGGACGAAAAATTATTTGTCTCAAAATATTTAGTCGAATTACCTAGCAAAGAAGTATTAACGGCATTTATTGAAAACGAAATTAAAAAACACAACAGAGAAAATTAAAATGAGCTGAGCCACATTAAAATAGAGTTATTTAATGATAGCTTTTTTTGGCGAAACCATTTGACACAAAAAATATTAAAAACAAATGACCAAAATTAATTTTTCAAACATTCCTTGGAAGGAAAATCCTGATTCGGGAACACGTTCTGCGATTGACTCCTACGAAACAGCGGAGAAAATCACCTTGAAATCGTTTTACGATCAAAAAGACATCGAAAATACAGAGCATATTGCCTACGTTTCTGGAATCGCTCCTTATTTGCGTGGACCTTATGGTTCGATGTACGCGATAAGACCGTGGACCATTCGTCAGTATGCTGGATTTTCAACGGCGGAAGATTCAAATGCTTTCTACCGTAGAAATTTAGCAGCAGGTCAAAAAGGACTTTCCGTTGCTTTTGACTTGGCAACACACAGAGGCTATGATTCTGATCACGAGCGTGTTGTGGGCGACGTAGGAAAAGCAGGTGTTGCGATTGATTCCATTCTCGACATGAAAATCTTATTTGACTCCATTCCTTTGGATGAAATGTCCGTTTCGATGACGATGAATGGTGCAGTTTTACCAATTTTAGCTTTTTACATTGTTGCCGCTGAAGAACAAGGAGTAAAACAAGAGCAATTGACAGGAACAATTCAGAATGACATTTTGAAAGAGTTTATGGTGCGTAATACCTACATTTATCCACCAGCTCCATCCATGAAAATCATTGCTGATATTTTCGAATATACAGCTCAAAACATGCCGAAATTCAATTCGATTTCCATTTCTGGCTACCACATGCAAGAAGCCGGAGCAACTGCTGCTATTGAGTTGGCTTACACATTAGCAGATGGTTTGGAATATTTACGTGCAGGAATAAAAGCAGGAATGGCTGTTGATGAATTTGCACCACGCTTGAGTTTTTTCTGGGCCATTGGGATGAATCATTTCATGGAAATTGCTAAAATGCGTGCAGGAAGATTATTGTGGAGTAAATTGGTAAGTCAATTCGAACCAAAATCGACAAAATCCTTGGCGTTGAGAACGCATTGTCAAACATCTGGTTGGAGTTTAACGGAGCAAGATCCATTCAACAATGTAGCGAGAACGTGCATTGAAGCGATGGCAGCAGCGCTAGGCGGAACACAATCTTTACATACAAATGCTTTGGACGAAGCCATAGCTTTACCAACCGATTTTTCTGCTCGTATTGCTCGAAACACGCAAATTTACATCCAAGAAGAAACTGGAATCACGAACGTAATTGACCCAATGGGTGGAAGTTACTACGTGGAGAAATTGACAGAAGAATTGGTGGAAGAAGCGTGGAAATTGATTCAAGAAGTGGAAGAATTAGGTGGAATGGCGAAAGCGATTGAAACTGGAATTCCGAAAATGAGAATCGAAGAAGCAGCAGCTCGCAAACAAGCCAAAATCGACTCAGGAAAAGATATTATTGTGGGTGTTAACCGTTATCAACTTGAAAAAGAAGATCCTTTAGATATTTTAGATGTGGATAACACCAAAGTTCGTTTGTCACAAATTGAACGTATTAACAAACTAAAAGCAGAACGAAATGCTTCAGAAGTTGAAGAAGCGTTGAGTAATTTAGAAAAAATTGCTGCTTCAGGTCAAGGAAACTTACTTGCTGCTGCAATTGATTGCGCTAGAAAACGTGCAACTTTAGGTGAGATTTCATCTGCTATGGAAAAATCGTATGGTCGTTACCAAGCTACCATTCGTTCGATTAGTGGCGTTTATTCTTCAGAAGCTATGCAAGATAAAGAATTTGAAAAAGCACGTGAACTGGCAGACAAATTTGCCGAACTGGAAGGTCGTCGTCCACGTATCATGATTGCTAAAATGGGACAAGACGGACACGATCGTGGTGCAAAAGTAATTGCTACCTCTTTCGCTGACATTGGTTTTGATGTGGATATCGGTCCTTTGTTTCAAACGCCAGCTGAAGCTGCAAAACAAGCGGTAGAAAACGATGTTCATATTTTGGGCGTTTCATCATTGGCTGCGGGACATAAAACTTTGGTTCCACAAGTGATCGCAGAGTTGAAAAACTACGGTCGCGAAGACATCATGGTTGTTGCTGGTGGTGTTATTCCACAGCAAGATTACGATTTCTTATACGATGCTGGTGTGTTTGGCGTGTTTGGTCCAGGAACGAAAATTTCGAAAGCAGCGATTGATATTTTAGAATTGTTGATTAGGAGTATTGAGGAGTGAAATAAAAATTTAAACTCAGATTGTAGGAGATTTAAACGCAGATTACCGCAGATTTTAATTCTCGCAAGAATTTGATCACCTTAAATCAGCGTACTTTTCTGCCAACATCAGCGGGAAAAACTTAAACAACACACCCTCAGAGTCGAAGGAGATTTTAAACGCAGATTACCGCAGATTTTAATTCTCGCAAGAATTTGATCACCTTAAA
>CAZHLZ010000003.1:0-9005 GCA_964532475.1 uncultured Chitinophaga sp. | reverse complement strand
GATTTTAAACGCAGATTACCGCAGATTTTAATTCTCGCAAGAATTTGATCACCTTTAATCAGCGTACTTTTCTGCCAACATCAGCGGGGGAAACAATCACAATTCTTTTGCAGAGTGGACGTATAAACACTGTTAATAGTAATTATCAATTTCCGCTATTCCAAGATTGTTTTAACAATTCTAAAATTACGTAATTTTCAAAATAAATATAAGATTAATAAAGTCAATGTCCAAATTCGATTCTTTATTATCTGATTGAGAATTTTGGTTAAATTAACTTTGATTGAGCTTATATTTATAATTAACTTTTTGTTTATTTTGCTTAATTTTACACAAAAAATATTCGTGAAAAAAATCATTACCATCATCGGAGCAAGACCACAAATTATCAAGGCATCTGCGATAAGTAGGGCGATAAAGAATTCTTTTGCTAACAAAATTGAAGAAATTATTGTACATACAGGTCAACATTACGACGAAAATATGTCTGAAATATTTTTCGCAGAAATGGATATTCCCAAGCCGAAATACAATCTAAGCGTTGGAAGCGCATCGCATGGTGTTCAAACAGCTGATATTTTAAAGGGAATTGAACAAATAATTACTGATGAAAAAGCTGATGCATTGTTGATTTACGGCGATACCAATTCAACTTTGGCTGGAGCTCTTGCGGCATCAAAAATATTAATTCCTGTGATTCACATTGAAGCAGGATTAAGGTCTTACAACAAAAGTATGCCCGAAGAAATAAATCGAATTGTGAGCGATCACGTTTCAACATTGTTGTTTTGTCCTACCAAAACCGCCATAAAAAACTTGGAAAAAGAAGGTTTTTCAATGGATTTAGAAAATAAAGCGAGTATTGATCATCCGCACGTTTATTTATGTGGCGATATCATGTTTGACAACAGTTTGTTTTTTTCAGAATTATCTGCTCGAAACTCACAAATTTTGGAGGAGTTAAACTTACAAGAAAACGAGTATATTTTAACGACGATTCATCGAAATGCAAATACAGATGAAGCTTCAAATATCAATTCAATTTTTTCTGCATTGCTTGAAATTCAAAAGAAATCAAAGTTGAAAATCGTTTTACCACTGCATCCAAGAACAAAAAAGATGATGCAGGATTTGTTAAATAAAGATTTATTTGAAGAAATTAAAACCAATGAAAGGTTTGTAATCATTGATCCAGCAGGATTTTTAGATATTATTGCTTTGGAAAAAAATGCCCGACTAATTGTTACGGACAGTGGTGGTTTACAAAAGGAAGCATTTTTCTTTCAAAAACCCTGTGTTATTCTTCGTCCTCAAACAGAATGGATTGAAATTGTTGAAAATGGAAATGCAATTTTGACGGATGCCAATTTCGATAAAATCATGCACGCTACAGAAATTCTCCTGAATAAAAATGATTTCACCTTTCCAAGTTTATTTGGAGACGGCAAAGCCTCAGAATTCATTTTGGAGAAAATTTGTGAAAACTTTTAGTCCAGTTATTTTATGACATTCAAACTTAGAAAATATAGCTATTTTTTAACAAGTTTATTTTTACTTGTTGCATGTCAGTCAAAGCAAAATACTAAGGTTGCAAAATTTCATCCAACTTCCAGTCATGATTATCCGAAATTCTATGAGCTTGAAGAAGACGATAGTTCAATGAACCAAGCAATAAAAAAGGCGAATCAAACTTTTGATAATTTTGAATCGGTATTGAAAAATTCAGTAGAGAATAATATAAAGTCGTTTTAAGATTTTTCAATTAAAGTAAAGTTTGACACAAAAAATGGAGCCGAACATGTTTGGTTGAGTGAAATAAAAATTGAAGGTGAAGATTATTTTGGCGTTTTGAACAATGAACCTGAACAAATCAATTCTTTAAAACTTGGTGATGTCATAAAAATAGACAAAAATAGGATAAGTGATTGGATGTATTCAGAAAATGGAAAATTAATAGGTGGCTTCACAATTCGTGCTTTAAGAAATCAAATGAATATGGAGGAAAAACAGGCTTTTGATAGTGAATTTGCTTTACAAATTGTGGACTAACAAAATAATTTATTGGATTTTCAAAAAAATATTGAATAAAATTAATTATTGTTCTTTGAAAATTTTATTTTTTTCAATACATTTGTCTAAACAATATCAATATGTACACATATAAAATTTATTTGCATAAAGAAGTTGATGGAGGATACACAGTGACTGTTCCTGCTCTTCCTGGTTGCATTACCTATGGGGAAAATGTAGACGAAGCAATTTCAATGGCAAAAGAAGCAGTTGAGTTGTATTTAGAGGAATTGAAATCTCGAAATGAAGAAATTACAGATGACAGTAACACATTAGAGTTTTCACTCAATTTATCAGCCTAAACGCTCATGAACCTCAGTGCGAAATTTCTAATCAGATTTTTAGAAAATAATGGTTTTGAATTAAAAAGATCAAAGGGGTCTCATCATTTATTTTATAATTCTCAAACGCAAAAAACCGTTGTCGTCCCGATTCACAATAAGGATTTAAAAAAAGGAACATTCTTTTCGATTATCAAACAAGCTGGTCTGGACAAGAATGATTTGATGTAATTTTTTCAATCTTAATTATAAATCACCCTCCCTGTATAATCAAAATAGAAAATCTTCCCTTCCTTAATTCCTTGAATAATATTGTTATTCAGTGGTGTAAGTTTCTCGTAAATGGGTGCGATTAATACTTTTCCTTTGGAGTCAATTACCCCAAAACTTGTTTTTTCTTTTGTTTTGAAAAGATTGAATCCAAGTGCTTCGATTTGATTAAAATTAGGATACGATTTTTGATAAGATTGTTTATTGATAATGGTCCAACCTCGTTCGTCTGAAACCGCTGCAAAGCCATTTTCAAAAAGTTTGGCCTCCTTAAAAGACCTGTAAAATGGATTCTCAAACGAGCGATTTAAATATTCAAAAGGAAATTTACCAGTATTTTTTTCCACCAATAAATAACCTTCTTCCCAATTTGGAATGGCATTTTTATATTCGTTGGAAGAAAAATGACTAATTGCATCATAAATGATATATCCATTTCGAGTTCTAAACCCAAAAACATGGTCACCTAGGTAAGTCATTCGTCGCTTTTCAGGAATTTCTTCGGCAATTTTGTTCCATTTTTCATCATAAATTGTCCATGTTTTTTCTTGAGATTGTATTCCGAAATAATTATCTGCAAGCACTTGAAAATCAATTGTTTTTTGTTTTAAATCGAGTAATTTCCCTAAAGTATCATAGACTTCTTTTTTTGATTCGGCAATTAAATGTTTGTTGACAAACAAAGAAAAATTCACTCCATTTGTTTTAAATTTTGAAACTCGAATTCCTTTTTTGTTATAAATTGACGTTTGTTTTTCGTCGCTAACAACATAATATTCACTTTGAGAGTCAACTAAAATCTTTCCTACTGAACTTTCTTCAATAATCTTGAAATCAGAATTGTACAATTTAGTTCCTTCATTTCCTTTACATAAAAAATAGCGTGAAAAATTTGTGATTTCCTTAAATTCAATCGGAATGAGTGTATCTCCATCAATTGAAACAAGCCCTTTTTTTGTTCCATTTTCGACTAAAAAGTGATCTTCATTTACAAATTCATCTGGTTTTATTTTTACCGTTCCGATATTTTTGCCTTCTTCATCAAAAATTTCAAAATCCTTTTTATCTTTGATAATCAATCGATTAAACTTATGCATTTTAACAGATTTTTCTGTTTCCAAAATTAATTTCCCAGTTTTATTATTGAAAACAAAATTTTTATTTTTCTGACTAAAAAGTGTAAATTGACCTTGTTTTTTCTCAAAAGTCATGTTGAAATTTGGAATTACTTTTAAATTTGAGTCCAAATAAATATCATTTTTGTGATTCACGGAAACAAGAAAAACACTGTCTTTGTAAACTTTCATGCGCTCAACACTGGCGTATTTTGTAGGGATGACCAAGGAATCTGAATTCACAACTCCCCATTGATTTTTTGACAAAACAATTGACGTATTCAGGTAAAAATTTTGTGCAAAATCAAAGTTTTGACTAAACAAAGAGTCGCCATTAGCTTTGAGAAAGTTCCATTTTGCTTCCTTGTATTCCACATGAAACTTTAAGGGAAATTCGTTCCAATTAATGATATTTAAATTTTGTACTTGGGTACTAGTATTACTTGCTTTGAACATCAATTCCGCAGACTTCGCTGTGCAATAACGGATAAATTTATGGTCATCAAGTTCTAGGTAGTTAAACCGACGAATGTTATTTTGTCTATCAATGATTCCGAAACCACTTGTATCCTTGAATCTACAATAATCTTTATCGAAATAATCTGTCGAATCAAGGTGAAAAAGGAGGTGTGATTTTAGTTTTTTCCCATTTGTATGATCGAGTAAATAATATTTTGACCTATCGAAAAAATTAGATGTTTTAAACAAACTTTTGTATTCATCATCCGTCATTTTTTCCTTTATCATCGTGAAATTTGCTTGAGGAATAAAAATTGGATTTTTGATTTTCGCTTTCATGATTAAGCTGTCAGAAGTGGTTTTTAAACCCCATTTTAATCCGCTTTTGATGTAATTTGTTGTGTCATAAAACCAACCAATATCCAAAAGTCGTGGGTCATAATTTATTGAAATTTTAGACCGTTCTGATGCAAAAGTCCTGATGGTAATTGTTTCTCCAAGTGATAACCTACTTTTCTCTTTGTGTTGATTGTCGAGTTCAATAATTGTCAATTTTCCTCGGTATTTTGCCTTGATTACATTGTTTTGGATCTCAATATTATCATACAATGCTTCCAAAATCTCCTTGTTTGTTTTTCTGGAATATAAGCCTGCATAGGCATTTAAACTAAAGGTGTAAAAGAAATTTTTATCGTGATTGATTGTTTTGAATTTACAAGGAATTAATTGCTTGAAATCGTAAGAATATAGTCCTTTCAAAGTGTTGAAATAAACGCTCACAAAACTTTCCCCAAGAACTATGTCATCGTATTTGACGTCTATCAAAAGTTTTTTGTCCTTTGAAATTAAGCCAACTTTACCTGCGGATTCAATCATATAATAATTTCTCAAGGGAACTATTTTGTCGCAAGGATAAGAAAGTAGAATCTTTTTGTCGATTCGATTCAATAAATAGGCATTTTTATCTTCTTTGTAATAAATAAACTCGTCGTCCATTTCAATAAAACTTGCATTCGGAGCAAATTTCCAAGAGCTAAACTTGTCAAAAATATATTTAAATCCAAAATTTGAAACAAAACAATAGTTAGTCGTTACGTTTAATGTCAATTTGCCTTCAATTAATTTTTCGCCAAAATGATTGTAAAGAATACGTGACGATGTATCTTTTGAAAGCACCAAATGGTTGAAGTAAATATCATAATTCGAGTTTGTATCCACATCAATTTGAAGTTCATTGTTGATGTTAAAAATCCTTGATTTATGCTTTTCTTCGATTAGTAACCAATTTTCTTCCAAAAGTGCAACGGATTTACATTTTATCGTTTGAAATTTATCATTTGAAATGTTAAAAAAATGATACACACTATCCGTTTTCGCCAAAAAATATCCATTTTCATACTGAATAATATCTTGGTATTTTCCGCTGATTATTTCCTTTCCTTTTTCATCAATAACTCCAAAAACTTGTCCCTTTTGAAAATAAGCATTTCCCTTTGAGTCAAAAAAATTGACAAAAGTATAGTCGCGTGGCAACGGAATTTCTTTTCCAGCTTTCAGTAAAAACCACTGACCCTGTTTTACAATAGGTAAGGTGATTTCTTGGGCATTGAGGGAAATCCACGAAAAAAATACTATGAAAAGGAAAAATTTCAAGGTCCTTAGTTTAATTAAACTTGTTCTTCAATTATTTTTTCTAAATCTTTAATCGATTTTACTTTTTTCCCTGTTTTAGTAAAACGAAGAGGGACAATTGATTTGGATTTTGAGCCCTTCATTTTACTTAATTGATTTTTATCAACAGTAACAATAGAATTATCAGTCAACAAACCGATTAACTTGAAATCTTTCGTTGGATCAAATTTAATGCTTGGCTTTTCTTCAGCAGTATTAACCTTGATGGTTGCATTTAATTCTGGACAAATAAAAAACAATTTTACACTTTGATTTTTTATATTATCAGGGAATTTTATACTCGCAAAAAGATCCGTGTGATTTGGAATATGTAAAATTGCATCCCAATTAAAAGTACCCAAACTCTCAATTTCGATGCTGCGTAAAATTTTCCCAGTCATTACATCTTCTTGAAATTTTCGTTCGTCCGCAAAGTCTTGATCCAATGCTGCTTTATTTTTCTTGCTATCTTTTTTTGCCTCTTCGAATGTATAAGGCTGCACATTGATATTGATAGTTTTTCCTCCTGAATTAACTTCCAACACGTAATTTCCACTTTTATTTCCTGGCAACAATTTAGTTGAATTGGCAATTTTATTCACATTGATATTTCCGATTTTATCCGTGGTTTTCCAAGCTACAATAGTTTGGTTTTGTAATTCTTTAAATTGACTTGTGTTTACATCCACATCAATTAATTTAAAATTATCAACTTTAGGACTTGCTTTATCGGCACTTTTATTTTCTGACTTTGGAGTCATGCTAGTACCAGTTTTTGTTGTTTTGTAAGTCCAATCTCCTTTTTCCTCATCTAATTTGTAGAAATTAAAACAAGGCGTATCTTCGATGGAAGCCAAATCAATTTTAGCTTTTTTATTTGGAGCTAATTCCAATGGTTTTCCATCTTGGCTAGCTTTCATGGTAAACATTCCACCAGAAACGAAATCTTGTTGTACGCCAGCAGAATCGTATTTCATAGGGATTCCTGACATGGTGATTTCGGCTAAAGAATGAAATTCTTGCCATTCAATTTTCACTTTTCCTGTGATTGGATTTCCTTCTAAATCTACAAAAGCATTCGCTGGAATTTCAATTTTTCCTCCATTTTTTATGTCTAAAATGGAAATTTTATCTGTTTCAACTTCAAAAATGGTAGCTTTGTTATCATCTGCTTTAATTGCTTGAATGACAGATGTAACAGCTTTTTTGTTCATTCCTTTTTTTAGTAATTCTTCATTCCCTGATTTACAGGCAACAAATCCAAGGGAAATCAATACAAATAATGATAGTTTTTTCATGGCGCAAAGTTTTATTTTTTATTATAGCGTTAAAGTACTAAAAAAGTAACACTTTGAGCATACATTTTTGAAAAATACGTATTATTACGTAGTGGTGTAGTAGGAAATTTGAAGCTAAAGAAGCCTTTACAAAAAAAATCCCCGACTCTACAAAGAATCGGGGATTTATATTAAGATTAGCTAAGAACTATTTCTTTTTCTCGTCAACTTCTTCGAAATCAACATCTGTTACTTCGTCAGCAGGATTTTCGTTTGAAGCTCCTTGCGCAGCACCAGCATCTCCACCTGCATTAGCCGCGTTGTACATGTCTTGAGAAGCAGCTTGGAACGCATTGTTCAATTTTTCCGTTGCAGCTTCCATGTTTACCATGTCTTTTGCATCAAAAACTGTTTTCAATTCAGCTAAAGCATCCTCAATTGGTTGTTTTTTGTCAGCTGGAATTTTGTCTCCGTACTCTTTCAATTGACGCTCAGTTTGGAAAATCAAAGAATCTGCTTTGTTGATTTTTTCAACTTCTTCCATTTTCTTTTTATCCGCATCTGCATTCGCTTCAGCTTCCGCTTTCATTCTTTTGATTTCTTCGTCGCTCAAACCTGAAGAAGCTTCAATTTTGATTGATTGAGATTTTCCTGTTCCTTTATCCTTTGCAGAAATATTCATGATACCATTCGCATCGATGTCAAAAGTTACTTCGATTTGTGGAACTCCTCTTTGTGCTGGTGGAATATCAGACAATTGGAATCTACCTAAAGATTTATTGTCATTTGCCATTGGACGTTCACCTTGCAACACGTGAATATCTACTGATGGCTGATTATCCGAAGCGGTAGAGAAAACTTCTGATTTTTTTGTTGGAATGGTAGTATTTGCTTCAATTAATTTAGTGAAAACTCCACCCATAGTTTCAATCCCTAGAGACAAAGGACAAACGTCTAACAATAGAACGTCTTTCACTTCTCCTGTTAAAACTCCTCCTTGAATCGCGGCACCAAGAGCAACAACTTCATCTGGATTTACACCTTTAGATGGTGTTTTTCCGAAGAAACGTTCAACCGCATCTTGAATGATTGGAATACGAGTAGATCCTCCAACTAAAATTACTTCATTAATATCACTTGTTGATAAACCTGCATTTTTCAACGCTGATTTACATGGAGCGATTGTTCTTTCTACGATAGAAGAAATCAATTGCTCGAATTTAGAACGTTGTAAAGTTCTTACTAAGTGTTTTGGAATACCATTTACTGGCATGATGTATGGCAAGTTGATTTCAGAAGTATTTGTTGAAGAAAGCTCAATTTTAGCTTTTTCAGCAGCTTCTTTTAATCTTTGTAAAGCCATTGGGTCTTGACGTAAATCAACACCTTCATCATTTTTAAATTCGTCTGCTAACCAGTCAATGATTGCTTGATCCACATCGTCACCACCTAAATGAGTGTCTCCATCTGTAGCCAATACCTCAAAAACTCCGTCACCTAATTCTAAGACAGAAACGTCATGTGTTCCACCACCGAAGTCAAAAACCACGATTTTTTGATCAACACCTTTTTTGTCTAAACCGTAAGCTAAAGCCGCTGCAGTTGGTTCGTTGATGATACGTTTGATTGTTAAACCAGCGATTTCACCTGCTTCTTTAGTCGCTTGACGTTGAGAATCGTTGAAGTATGCAGGAACAGTAACAACTGCTTCAGTAACTTCGTGACCCAAATAGTCTTCAGCTGTTTTCTTCATTTTTTGAAGAATCATCGCAGAAATTTCTTGCGCTGTATATTTTCTATCATCGATTTCAACACGTGGAGTGTTGTTATCGCCTTTTACAATTTTGTAAGGAACTCTATCT
>CAZHLZ010000002.1:19015-40669 GCA_964532475.1 uncultured Chitinophaga sp. | reverse complement strand
ACTTGCACCTGCGCAAATTGCATTTGTTGGGTCAATTTTATCGTTTACTTTAATCCCTAAACTTCCTTGTATTTTTTCCTTAACATAAGGAATGTAGGTGCTGCCACCAACTAGCACAATTTCTTGAATATCAGCTGATTTTAACTTGTTTGTTTCTAAAAGTTCCTCAATTAAATTTATTGTATAAGTTAAATTTCCATCAATAATTTCATTAAAAACACTGCGATCTAATGTTATGCAAATATCTTGTTCATGGTCATCATCATCGTTCAACACAAAATCCACGCTTGACTCATTGTAACTTGACAATTCGATCTTCAGTTGTTCGGCTTGAAATAATAAATAATTGAAAGCACTAATGATGGATTCATCATTCGGATTATTTTCAAATTTATGAATCAACTTATCAAAATTACCCTGGTTTTTTAGTTGAAACAAAATAACTTTTTTCAAAATTAATTCATCAAAATCTAATCCTCCTAGGAAGTTATTTCCAAGGTGGTCAATCACTTTTAAATCATCTTCATCAGCAGATACTATGGCAACATCAAAGGTTCCACCACCTAAATCATAAATCAACCACTTCCCTTTTTGTTGCATGGTTTGGTATTCGTTAAATACGGATAAACACGCTGCAATAGGCTCCTGAAGCAGAACCACCTCTTTAAAACCAGCTTTTATTCCTGCCTCTTTGGTAGAATTTGATTGTATGGTGTCGAAGGATGCTGGAATGGTGATTACTACGCTTTCAATAGTTTCATTTGCAAATGTTTTTAGTTCATTAAGAATGTATGTTGATAATTCTACTGCATCGATTTCAGAATCTGTGTCTTTGATATGAAATTTTTCATCCGTACCCATTTTTCTTTTGAAAGAAGAAAATACGTGCTCAGGATCGCTATTTTTAAATTCTCGAGCCTTTTCACCAATGAATATTTTACCTCTTCGAAATGCAACACAACTTGGCAAAGTCTCCTTAAAACCTTTTGGGTTTTTGAATAACTTTACTTTTCCATCCGTAAATTTTCCAATTAATGAATTTGTTGTTCCTAAATCTATTGCAAAGTTGATGTAGTTCATTTTAATTTTTTTTAAAACAATAATAAGCTTCTATTTGACGATTACACGTGCTGGTTGAATAATTTGAGTTTCCGTTCCTATTGTTCTGAATATTATAGGTTTAACTGTATCAAAAATTGTCAAATCATTACTATTTGATAAAATTGTTGCTGCACAATCTAATCGGGTTTCGTCGTATTTTTCTCCAGTAGGAATTTTGTAAGAATAACCACTTTCCGAAAAAATGTGTTTCATTCTCTCAATATTTCGTTCCAATTTTTCATAAGAAAATTGAAGAGCTTTTTTTTCAATCTCAAACAATTGATTGATAAGTTCGATTTGCTGTGCTTCTGTCATTGCCTATTTTTGATACTTTTTTCAAATGTAAAAATTTATTTGAATAAGTGAACATTTGAACCACAAAAAAAGCCACTCTTTCAAGTGGCTCTTCGTCTTTTAAATTTTTTTATCTAATAAATTTACATATAGTCTTATTATCCTAATGTCTTATTATCTTAATATCTATTTTAAGCTTCCAAAGTAATATAATTCTCAATCCCTGGACAAGAACATACTAAGTTTCTATCACCAAAAGCATTGTCAACTCGGCGAACTGGCACCCAATATTTGAATTCTTTTAAGTATTCAACTGGATAAACCGCTTCTTGCGGCGTATAAGGATAAGTCCAATCACGGTTAATGATACAATCTGCTGTGTGTGGAGCATTTTTGATAACATTGTTTACTTTATCAGCTTTTCCAGCTTCGATTTGAGCAATTTCTTTTCTAATTCCAATCATTGCCTCAATAAAACGATCTAATTCTGCTTTATCTTCACTTTCTGTTGGTTCAATCATCAAGGTTCCAGCAACTGGGAAGGAAACCGTTGGAGCATGGAAACCATAGTCAATCAAACGTTTTGCCATGTCAGCTACTTCCACTTCTGTTGTTTTTTTGAAATCACGGCAATCTAAGATTAACTCGTGAGCAACTGTTCCATTTTTTCCTGTATATAAAATATCGTAATGACCTTTTAAGCAAGAAGCGATGTAATTTGCATTTAAGATGGCATCTTCAGTAGATTCACGTAAACCTTTTGCTCCTAACATTTTGATGTAGCCATAAGAAATCAACAAAATCAAAGCACTTCCGTAAGGTGCAGCAGAAACAGCATGAATTGCTTTGTCTCCGCCAGCTTTAATTAATTCGCTTCCTGGTAAAAATGGAGCTAAATGCGCACCAACACCGATTGGTCCCATTCCTGGTCCACCACCTCCATGAGGAATAGCAAATGTTTTGTGCAAATTCAAGTGACAAACGTCTGCCCCAATGTTTCCTGGATTTGTTAATCCAACTTGCGCATTCATATTGGCACCGTCCATGTAAACTTGTCCACCATTTTCATGAATGATAGAAGTGATTTCGTTGATTCCTTCCTCAAAAACTCCGTGAGTGGATGGATAAGTAACCATTAAACCAGCCAATGTATCTTTTAATTCGATTGCTTTCGCTCTCAATTCTTCAATATTTACGTTTCCGTTTTCGTCGCAACCAGTTACAACTACTTCAAATCCAGCCATAACCGCTGAAGCAGGGTTTGTTCCGTGAGCCGAAGAAGGAATGATCATGTGTTTACGATTCATATCTCCTCTTGATTGGTGGTAAGCCTTGATGACCATCAAACCAGCGTATTCTCCTTGTGCACCAGAATTTGGTTGTAGAGAAACCGCCGCAAAACCAGTTGCTTCACACAAATCTTTTTCCAATTGACGTAACATACCATGGTAACCAGCTGCTTGATCCAATGGAGCAAATGGGTGTAAATTCGCAAATTGTGGATTTGTAATTGGCATTAATTCTGAAGCCGCGTTTAACTTCATTGTACAAGAGCCCAATGGAATCATACTGTGAACCAAAGACAAATCTTTGTTTTCCAAACGTTTCAAATAACGCATCATTTGAGATTCAGAATGATGAGAATTAAAAGTTGGATGTGTTAAAATTGCATCAGTACGTAAATCATTTACGTTGATAGAAATTTCTTTTTCAATTTTTATTTCTACAACTGATTTTCCAGCTACTTCTGCAAAAAGTGCGATTAAATTTTCAACATCAGTCAATGTGATTGATTCTCCAAAACTCACACTCAATTGCGTATCGTTGATGTAACGGAAATTCATTTCTTTTGCTTCAGCAGCAGACTTTAAAGCCGACATTGAAACTCCACTTGGCAATTCGACCCAAAGAGTATCGAAATAGTTATTGTGTTTAATGATGTAACCAGCGTTTTTCAAGCCACTTGCAGCAGTATTTGCTTTTGCATGAATTTCACTTGCAATTTCTTTCAAACCATGAGGTCCGTGGTAAACTGCATACATACTCGCCATAACAGCTAATAAAGCTTGAGCAGTACAAATATTTGAAGTTGCTTTATCTCTTTTGATGTGTTGTTCACGCGTTTGCAAAGCCATACGTAAAGCTACATTGTCATCAGCATCTCTTGAAACACCAATAATTCTTCCAGGAATGGTACGTTTGTATTCTTCTTTACAAGCAAAAAATGCAGCGTGAGGGCCACCATAACCCATCGGAACACCAAAACGTTGAGACGAACCCAAAACAACATCTGCTCCCAAAGAACCTGGAGATTTCAATAAAACCAAAGACATAATATCTGCTGCAACAGCAACTTGAATATCAAATTCTTTTACTTTTTGAATAAAACCAGCGATGTCATTGATTCTTCCGTAAGCATCAGGATATTGAATTAAAGAACCAAAAAATGAATTATCTGCAACAAATGTTTCAGGATTTCCGATTACCAATTCAATTCCTAAATTGGCAGCACGACCTTTAACAACATCTATTGTTTGAGGGAAAGCAAATTCTGAGATAAAGAATTTATTTACATTGTCTTTTGTTTGTTGACGAGAACGAGAGTTCCAAAACATGATCATTGCTTCAGCTGCTGCGGTTGCTTCGTCTAACAAAGAAGCATTTGCTATTTCCATTCCTGTCAAATCCAAAACCATTGTTTGGAAATTCAACAAAGCCTCTAGCCTACCCTGAGAAATTTCCGCTTGGTAAGGCGTATAGGCAGTGTACCATCCTGGATTTTCTAATACATTTCTCAAAATCACAGAAGGAACAATGGTATCGTTGTAACCTAAGCCAATAAATGATTTAAAAACTTTATTTTGTTTACCTAATTCAGAAACATGCGTCAAATACTCTTGCTCAGTCATCGCAGCATCAATGTTTAAGTCGCCTTTCAAACGAATGTGAGCAGGGATTGTTTTTTCAATTAGTTCATTAATCGAAGAAACCCCGATTTTAGATAACATCGCTTGTTTTTCAGCGGAATTTGACCCAATGTGTCTTTCAGAAAATGCGCTCATAAGTTAATTTATGAAGTGAAAAATTTTTTGCAAAGATAAGTAATATTTCAGCATGAATTAATCATCATAACAGATTTAAAAGAAGAAAGTTTAATTTCAAACTGATTTGAAAAAAAACGATTTTGTTAAAGGGAAAATTCAACTAAGATATTATGAAATTTTTGACTTTTAAGTTAGGTATAACAAATCTAAATCAAGTGCTATTTTCCAAGTTGAAAAATTTTTACAGCTATGACTGTTTAGATGGTAAAGAAAATCCTTTAACTATTTGCCAAACTAGAATTGTTTTCTATTTTTGTTGACTTTAATTTAAAAATTGGCGAACTCCATTACTTTTCAGAAAAAAATTACTTGCAGAAAATGTGCGTATGAAATTCCACTTTATAACCCAGATGAAGTTGAAATCATTGCATGTCCAAAATGCTTTAAAATTCAATCTGAAAAGTATCCAAACTACAACAGTATTACAAATCTTTGGATCGATAAATTCTCGATTATTCCGCTTGGAACAGAATGTTTTTATGAAAACCAAGATTATATTGTAGTAGGGATTGTGCTGAAACAAGTTACAGGACAAAAATGGTTGGAATATTCCTTGATGAATTCAGAAAAGCAATACCTGACTTTATCTCAATGGGAAGGACATTATCATGTTTTTAAACAAGTAGATATCAGTGATCCAAAAATCTTAAAAGAGCTAACTTTAAATTCAGTAAAATTTGAATTCAACAACAAAAAATTTGTAAAATTAAGTCGCTATAAACCAAGCACACATTCTTTGATTGGCGAATTTAATTATGACATTGTTGATATCAGAAAAAGTACTTGCATAGATTTTATTAATCCACCAGAAATCATTACTTATGAGGTAAATCAAACTCAAACTGATTTGTTTCACGGAAAGTACTTATCCAAAGACGAGATTTCCAAGTTTGTTAAGAACTTTTCTGTAACAAGCAATGACCTCAGCACAGTTGGAATGGCAAAACCATTTTTACGAGGTTTCGATTTACAATTGTTCAATAAAATTATGTGTATTTTTATTGCTGTTTTAACTTTTGTACACTTTTTATTTCATGCTGGAACCAAAGATTACAAAGTATTAAGCACAACAAAACAGGCCTTAGTTGAAGAAAATGTTTCCAATTCATTTGTCTTGAAGGAGAAATCAGGTGCATATTACCTAAATTTTTATGGAATGTCTGATTTAAGT
Organism: uncultured Chitinophaga sp.; assembly: GCA_964532475.1. Taxonomy (GTDB): domain Bacteria; phylum Bacteroidota; class Bacteroidia; order Flavobacteriales_D; family Crocinitomicaceae; genus M2408. The sequence continues at coordinate 34,999 of CAZHLZ010000002.1, read as the reverse complement.
AACGAGTGGATTGAAGATCAAATTACTTTGGTAAACGAAACAACTGGTGAGGAACGTGAATTTAGCCTTGGATTGGAATATTACTCAGGTATTTCTGATGGTTATTCTTGGTCTGAAGGTTCCGATGCAGGGGAAATAAACATTTCTGGAGTGGCACCAGGAAGGTATCATTTGAAAGAAAAATTCGTCAGTTCTAGTACCGCAGAACTTCCTTTTACCATGATGGTTTCAGTCTCTAGTCCATCTAGTTGGAATTACACCATAATCTTTTTTACAAGTATCGCTATCATTTTGGTATTGAATTTTTTAAATGCTAAATTTGAAGAAAAAAGGACTGGTAAAATGCCTGGAATATTTAGCAATTTTTTCAAATCTACATATAAGTAAAATGAATAAAAGTTTAAAAATTACTTCCGCACTTTTAATTTTCCTTTTCGGACTCTATATTTGGGGAGAAATTAGTGCTTTTAAAATATTAAAAAAAGAAAGTGGAAACACATGGAATGCTGCTGGAGTTACCCAAGGTGGTGTCCATCATAAATAATTAAAAAATAAAAAAATGAACGATATAATTCAAATGAAACACATTGTAGGCTCTTTAGTTTACTCTTTTTTAGGAATTTTAGTGCTTGTGATAGCATTTGTTATCATTGAAAAAATCACAATTCTGAATTTGTGGAAAGAAATTTCCGAAAAGAAAAATAATGCTTTGGCCATTATGGCAGCTGGGTTTATGTTGGCAATTGCAATAATTATTGCTTCAGCAATTCACTAAAATGCAGTATTTATTATTATTTACAATTTTTGTTATCTCTACTTGCGGACTAATTTATGAATTAGTGGCAGGGACCTTGGCAAGTTACCTTTTGGGTGATTCTATTACGCAGTTTTCAACTGTAATCGGAACCTACCTTTTTGCTATGGGAATTGGTTCATATTTATCCAAATTTGTTGATTCTAAACTCATTGAAAAATTTATCCAAATTGAAATAATTACTGGTTTAGTCGGTGGATTAAGCAGTGCTTTGCTTTTCTATTTTTTCAGTTTTGGTGCTTATTTTCAATTTATGCTTTATTTTTTGATTTCTATCACAGGAATCTTTGTTGGAATGGAAATTCCTCTAATCATGCGGATTTTAAAAAGTAAAGTTGAATTTAAAGATCTTGTTTCTAAAGTCTTTACTTACGATTATATTGGCGCCTTATTAGCTTCCATTATTTTCCCGATTTTACTAATTCCACACCTGAATATTATTCGAACTTCTGTGTTGTTTGGAATTTTCAATGTTGCTCTAGCCCTATATTTAGTACATTATTTTAGGTTTGAAATCAAAAAAAGTAAATTGTATTTTTCTCAGGGAATTATTGCAGGATTTATTCTACTTGCTGTATTTGTTTTTTCGGATGAAATCACCCGCATGAGTGAATCGGAAATGTATGGTGAATCCATCATTTATTCGAAAAGTTCATCGTATCAGAGAATTGTTTTGACAAGAAATAAACACCATTATTGTTTGTACTTAAACAATCATTTACAATTTAATTCTGGAGATGAATACCGTTATCACGAAGCATTGGTGCATCCTGTTGTTTCTATTGCACCAAAGTGCGAAAATGTCTTGATTTTAGGTGGTGGTGATGGTTTTGCGGCACGTGAATTGTTAAAATATCCTGCCATAAAAAATATAACCTTGGTTGATTTAGATCCTCGTTTAACAGAACTTTTCTCCAAAAATAAAATCATGTCTAAACTTAATGGAGAATCTTTATTGAATCCTAAAGTTACGGTAAAAAATAAGGATGCTTTTGAATGGTTAAGAACCGAAAACAAACAAAAATTTGACGTAATTGTGATTGATTTTCCTGACCCATCCAATTTTTCTGTTGGAAAATTATATACCTTAACTTTTTTCAAAGTATTACAAAGTGCCATGCATTTTGACACAAAAGTTGTGATGCAAAGCACTTCTCCTTTGGTTGCCAAGGAATCTTTTTGGTGTGTCAATAATACCATTAAGGAAACAAAAATGAGTACGATTCCATATCATACGTATGTTCCTTCCTTTGGCGAATGGGGTTTCATTTTATTTGGTCAGGACGTAACCAATTTACGAACTAAAAGATTAGCTCCAAAACTTAGATATTACTCTGAAAAGGAATTTAAAAATATGCGCAATTTTCCAGCAGATATGTATTATGATTCCAAGGTAGTAAATCGCTTAGAAAATCAAATTTTAATTTCTCTCTTTGAAAAAGAATGGGGTGATTTATTTTAAGTATGGAACGACGCAAATTTATCCGCTATATTGGAACTGTGGGCACTGCATTTGTTGTGTTGCCAAATTTAGTTTCTTGTTCTGATCAAAAAAAACGAATAAAAACAAAAATCTTAGGTCAAAATAAAAACCGAGGTCATGCCATTCGTGATCATAAATTGTCGCAAAAAATAGCTTCTAAAAATATTGAGATTGACACCTTAATCATTGGTGGGGGTGTAACAGGATTATCTTGCGCTTATCACCTTCAAAAAAACGCATATTCAAATTTTTTCTTACTCGAATTAAATGATTTTGCAGGTGGAAATTCTGCCGGAGGCGAACATAAACATTCAAATTTTCCTTTAGGAGCACATTATTTAACTTTGCCAAATCCTGAAAATCGACCTTTAATTGAGTTCTTAAAAGAATTGAAATTAATCACCAATGAAAGTGATGGTAAACAAGAGTATGCAGAAGAGTTTCTTTGCCATGCTCCAGATGAACGTTTACTTTACCGCGGCGTTTTTCAAGAAGGTTTGGTGCCAAATTATGGAATTTCTCCACAAGTAAGTGCTGAAATAAAGCGCTTCTTTGACTTAATGCATGACTATAAAGAAAAAAGAGGCTCCGATGACTTATTTCTCTTTGATATTCCAGTTTCCAAGGCTTCAAATGATAAGCAACTTTTTGAATTGGATAAAATCAGTTTTAAGGAGTTTTTAGATCAAGAAAAATTTGTTTCAGAAGAATTACTATGGTTCTTAGATTATTGTTGTCGTGACGATTTTGGTGCCGGATCAAATTTAGTTTCTGCATGGGCGGGAATAAATTATTTCGCAGGACGTAAATCAAATCCGTCCAACACAATTCCATCAAATGTTTTGACTTGGCCTGAAGGAAATGGGTTTTTGATTGAGAAATTGGTAAAATCGTGTAAAGAACAAATTAAAACAAATATTGCTGTCTCTGGTGTTGAAGAGTTTGAAGACAAAGTAAAAGTTTATGCCTTTGATTTTACAAACAATGAAATGCTTGAATTCACTTGTAAAAACGCCATTGTTGCTTGCCCAAGTTATGTAACAAAACACATTTTAAAGTCGCCATTTTGGGAAAAAACCGATTTTGAAAATTACATTCATCATCCTTGGCTGGTTTCAACAGTTGTTTTAGATAAAATTCCAGAATCAAATGGTTTATCTTTAGCATGGGACAATGTTAAGTTTGGAACAAAGGGTTTAGGTTATATCAATAATCAAAATCAAAATTTCGGTCAACAAAAATCAAAACATGTCATCAGTGTTTATTTGGCTTTTGACAAACAAGGAGATGTGGCAGAACGACAAAAAATGTTTTCTTTGAGCGAAGAAGAAATGAAAGCTATGGTTCTGGAAGAATTAAAAGGCCTACATGAAAACATAGAAGAACACATTGAAGAAATTTATTTTCAGCAATGGGGACATGGAATGGTGACGTCATATCCAACTAGTTTTCAGCAACATAAAAAATTTAGCATCAAAAACACAAAATCGACTAGAATCAGATTGGCACATACAGATTATTCTTCCTATTCTATTTTTGAAGAAGGATTTTCACAAGGATTAGAATCAGCAAATTTTATTTTACAACATGTTTAAATCGGCAAATTCACCATGGATTGCAAATCCAAAATTTGATGTATTGTGGTTCATTTTTCCGCAACTCATTCCTACCATCATTATTTTTCTTTTGCCCTCAAATTTTTTAGAGAGTCAAAAAACAGAAATATTTCCTTTTTCGTGGTTATTTATAGTGCTTGCAATAGATGTAGCTCATGTTTACAGTACAGTTTACAAGACTTATTTTAAAAAATCAGCACGAATCAAATTTTCTTTCCTTTTAAAATTTCTTCCCTTTTTTGTGTGGATGGGAGGAATATTAATCTACTCCATTAGTTCATATTTATTTTGGAGTTGCTTGGCGTATTTTGCTGTTTTTCATTTCATCAGACAGCAGTACGGTTTTTTCAGATTGTACTCCAAAGAAAAAATTAACAGTCAATTTCGTAAAATTTATTTGAATTTAACGATTTATGCAACAACAGTTATTCCCGTTTTGATTTGGCATTTTCAAGGGCAACAGAATTTTAATTGGATGTTGAAAGGTGATTTTAAGTACATCAATCTGCCACAATTTGTTCCATTTTTAAAAATTCTATTTGTTTTAATTTTACTAATTTACTTGTTTTTTGAATTCCTTGAAAAAAGAGAAAAATCCTATTGGAACTTGGGAAGAATCATGCTTACCCTAAGTACTGCTTTCGCTTGGTATGCTTGTATTGTGATGATTAATAATGACTTTACATTCTCTTTAGTAAATGTGATTGGGCATGGAATTCCTTATTTGGCTTTGGTTTGGTTCTCTGAGAAAAAATCTGTTACCCAAAAGTCAGAAAGTTTCCGACAATATATTTTTTCAAAATGGGGTTTGCTCCTATTTTATGCTATCGTTTTCATTTTTGCCTACGCAGAAGAAGGAATTTGGGACACACTTGTTTGGCGTGAACACAGTGAATTGTTTTCATGGATGTACATTTTTCCGACGATAGACAGTCATAAAATTTTGGCATTTGTAATTCCCTTATTAATCATGCCTCAAGTTGTGCATTACATTTTGGATGCATACATTTGGAAAAAGAAGAGTAGAAATGTGTGAAAACACCATTAAAATTAAAAAGCTAATAACAGAATTTGAAGCAAAAAGGACAACATCAAACCTAGAAGCACTGATAAACAAAATTATTACTTCAGTGACTTTTTCTTTTTTTCGATTTCTGAAATTTTTTCCTTTTGACGCTTAATTTCGTCTTTAGTTTTATTCTGTTCTTGCAAATTAGTTTCAATTTTTCTTTCAGCAGCAACTATTTTCTTTTTGTAGTCTTCAATATCTTCCAATAATTTTTCTTTTTCCTTTTCCAAAGATTTCTGATCCTTCTCAAATGAAGATAAATTTTTATTCTCGTTATCAAGTTCTTCATCAATGCAAGCCAAAGAAGTTTCGCGTGCAAAAGCAATAAGTCTATCACTCATTGGCTTGAAACGATCTCCATGTTCACGACTTGACATAAATGCTCCTCCCAAATCAATACCGAAAGCAAGTTTAATCGATTGATCTGACTCAACAATAATTTTTACATAGCTGTCAAAAGGTTTATCTCCCATAAATTTTGTAGAAGCTTGAATTGCTCTAAATTCTCCTTTTTCAGTATCATATTTCCCGCCCCAATCTTTTAATTCCTTTCTTAACTGTTTTTCAACAATTTCCTTGTTACCATAAGGTATATTTATAACTAGAGCATTTTTTGAACCTACAATAAAGTAATGCGTTTCCTCCGAAATCTTAATGTCTTGAGAGAAAAAAGAGTTTAAACTTAAAAAGCTTACTAAAATTAATAATAATTTGTTCATATTGCTCAATAATTTAATTTTGAAAAACAAAGTTTATAATAAAAAATCCCTATGAAAGGAATTCTGTAAATTTATGAATAATTTAATATAAAATGTCACAACTATCCGAAAGTTTAAAAATCTGAAAAATCCCTTATTTTTGGTTTCGACAAAAAAAACAAAATTTTATGGGACTTTTCAGACGATGTAAAAATAACTCAAAACCTTTAATTCGCCAAATTTTAGATTTTGTTCCACGTTGGATGCTCGAAAGTTGCTCCAAACAATATAAAGCAGACAAAGGTTGCAGTAAATATAGAACTTACGACCAATTTGTTTCGATGACTTTCGGACAGCTGAATAAATGTTTGACTTTAAGCGATATTTCTACAGGAATCGGCGTAAGTGAAACTTTTATTAAGGATTTAGGATTAACGCAAAGTCCTGCTCGATCAACTATGAGCGATGGCAATAAGAACCGTAATTGGCAGGTTTTTGAAACCTTGTATTTCAAACTCTTGAAACATTATGAACGAGTTTTGGCTACCCAGCATCAAAGTAAAATTATTGAAGAAATTAAAGACCAAAAAATCAAAATCATTGATAGTACTACCATTAGTCTATGTTTATCATTATTTGATTGGGCAAAATTTCGGACAGCTAAAGGAGGCCTTAAAATTCATACATGTTGGGATGATACTTTGATGATTCCTGACATGATAAATATTACTGAAGCAAAAGTTCATGACCGTTACGGATTAGCACAACTTATTTTCCCAAAGAATACCATTGTAATTGAAGATAGAGGATATTTTGATTTTCAACTAATGCTAAACCGGGTACAAGCGGAAAATGTTTTTGTTACTCGCATTAAAGGTAACACTAGATATGATTCGATTCGTGAGTTAGAACTTGATGACAAAGAAAACTTATTGTATTTGTTGAATTTATTGAAAAATGCTGATCACAAAATAAATCGTGAAGAAATTAAAGATTATAAAACTTCTTTGAAAGAAGAGTTGTATTAAATAGTATAAAATACTTGTTAGGCATTCTAAATTGAATGCCTTTTTTTGTTAAAATTATTTATTTTTAGAATTGAATAATCTAAGAACTGGAAATTTAATTGCCACTCCAACCGTATGATTTAAAGTTTTACCCTTAACAATAAATAGATCATACTCTAAAGACACAACACCGAGAAAAATATTCAAACCTAAAGTTAAATAGCCTGTGCCTTTTTGATTGGTAATTCCAAGATGATTATAGGGTATATTTTCTAATGAATTTGTATTAGTTGAATCAATCGATGAAAAATAATTTTTGTAAGAATTCTCACCATTTACGTTAGAAAATTTAAAATCACCAAGTGACATAATTCCAAAGCCAATATTTGGTATTACACCATAAGGTTTCGTTGCTTTTTCAGCTTTTTTTACATTCTTTTGATCAGCACTTGTGTTTCCTGTAAATCTTGTCGAATTTTTATAATACATCATATTTCTTCCTAATTTCATTCCTATTCGCACTGAATTTTGGAAATAGCCGTCCATTGGTTCGGTATAAAAGTTATTTTTTTCTCCCATTTTTGGCACTAAATCTTTCATTCCAAAATTACCCTGGGTATAATTAAACTCCAACAATAATCTTTTAACTCTAAATCCAGTTTGTAATCCATAAGCCAAGGCAAACATATTTTTCGTACTGATAATTGAACCTTCCAATTTTGGCGCAATGAAAAAATGTTTACCTACATCGTCTACTTGAATTGATCCAGCGGTGTAAACATCTTTATAAGTATGGTGATAAATAGGAGTCACAGTTGTTGTTTTTACATCAACTTTATAAGCATACGAACTAAAAGTTTCTGGATGATATTCCGTGTGGTAAGTTATTTTTGTTTCGGTTCCCAAATAAGTTGAGCTTTCAATTTCTTTGTGTATATGATTTCCTGTTGCTTTAAGGGTTTTTGGTCTTAGCCATTTATAGCCATTTTTAAACCCAATTGTTATGGAAGGAACCAATTGTATTGCCTTTAAATCATTTGCTTTGTTAAAATTAGCACATGCTTGCGCTTGAATTTTTGCTTTTACTACTACTGGTCCTAAAATCATAACCAAACCAGTTGTTGCATACATTCCAATGCCTAAAGCAACAACTGTATTGTTTTTATTAAAGTCAGCATTATTTAATTTTATGTTGTTTTGTAAGGAATTCCCCATAAATCCTCCACCATAAAATGGAAAAATATTAAATTTTTGACTTTTCCTCTTTGATAAAAACATTTGCACTCCCATATATCCAGACACACCTCTCATATATAATGTTTTTCCTGAGCTTTCATCTTTGTAGCTAGCCATTCCTGTAGAAAACCCACCACTAAAATAACCACCAGCATCCACAAAAAATCCTTGCCACATATCTAACGAATTTGTGCCACTTTTAAGAAATGGTTTTGAAAATTCGTAACCAATATTTGTAGTTTTAATCAAAGATAATTCTCCTTTAATTTTTTCTTTTTTAAATTTAGGAAGAGAATCAAAAACGTTTAAATTTTCCCAAGTTAACGCATTATCTTTTGAAACATAGATTCCATCTAAAGTGCCTAAATAGAGGGCTTCATTATGAACAATTATTGATTTTATAAATACACTTTTAAGACCTGAATTATAATCTTTCCAAGTTTTACCATTATCTATAGAAACCAAAACACCAAATGGATTTGACCCTGCAAATAATGTGTCGCCTTTCGTTGCAAAAGAATAAATCTGAGCTTTTTCAAGCCCTTTTTCAACTAAAACCCAATTTTTAGCATTATCCGTTGAAGAAAAAATCCCTCCATTTGTTGCTGCGAAAATTATATTGTTTTTTATTGTAAGTGCATTAATTCCAAAATTAGATAGTCCTGAAAATGAATTTTCAATTGTTCTACCATTATCTTTTGAAACATAAATCCCTTTTTCTTTCGTGCCGTAAATTATATTACCAGAATTTGAAACAGCACAACTCATTTCATTTTTGAAATCGGAGTTAATCATATCCCAATTTTCAGGAAAATTACTCGTTACATAAATTCCTTTTTTTGATGGATTTGCTAAAATTTTTGAGTCATTAAGAGCGAATAATTTTATTTCGCCTTTTCCATCAAAACTTGATTTAGTCCATGTTTTGGCATCGTCGTTGGAAACATAAATACCATAACCCTCCACCGTAACAAATAGGGTATTATTAAGTTTTTCAATAGAGGTAATGGACAAATCAGGTAATCCAACATTCTTTTTTATCCAAGTTTTCCCAAAATCACTTGAACTCATTATACCGCTTCCATCTGTTGCTGCTAATAATACTTCTTTGTGATTCAAAAGTTCAATAGCTCTTACGGGTCTTAATGCATCTTTTTGCGACCATGAAAAGTCTGCGAATAAAAAGATTATTACAAAAAGTGTGAAAAATTTTATCATAAATTTATTTTATAATTCGAGGAATAATTTGTAATGGCAAGTGTAGACATTTTTTATTTAAATTGAAAACTAACTCTATTTATCTTTTTTCACCCTAATCGTTTCTGTCCAGGCAATATTATTGTTTTCATCGAGACTAACATAGACCCAATCCATTCTTCCATTTTTTTTTGAATTATGGATTGTGTATGTTACGAATACAGTTCTAATCAAATTTGAATTATAATTATGAAATGTTATCGTTTTAGGTTTCCCAGCCTCGTCTGTGTACCATTCAACTGGAACGCCATCGCCTACAAAATTTTCTCCCCAAGCATCTGGATTATCATTCAAGGTATTCAAAACCTGATTATAATTTCTACTACCATTGTTGTAAAGAGCAATAACACCAGGCATATTTTCTGTTAGGGTTGAATCAATTACTCCATTTTTATAATATTCTTTTATTATGGTTTCTACTTCATATACTCCAGCCATTGCATTGATATTTCTTCCCATTTTATCACAAGCAGAAAAAAGAAAAATCAACATAAGATATTTTAATGCGTTCATATTTATTCAGTTTTTATAAATGTTTTTTACTTTTCAAATATTTAATTTTGTTTATATAAAATAAAAGCATAATTAATATAAAAAGAAAGTGATGAGGATTGTCCTGTAATAAAGCCTTTTCCTGAATTGGGATACTCAAAACTTTCTCCAAAATTAAATTCAACAACATCAGTTGGAAGTGTTAGTGGGTATCCACCATGTGAAACATTTCTAGCATAAGAGGAACTGGTAAAATAACTCTTCTTAGATGCAATAAAATTGTAATTTGCTCCAATCTCAATCCTACTTTTTTTATTTTTACCTAACCTTTGCGTAAAGGCAACATCTAAACCGTAGTAAAAACCAGTTGTATTAAACTGACCATTAAACAAACCTTCTTTCCCGTAACTTTCAATTCCATTTGGATAAATTGTACTAACATCCAGCCTAGTATTTGCAAAAGCTAAGGTTGGATTCACATATAATTTACCTATAATAAAAGGGAAGCCAATAACAATTGGTGCTGTTATAGTGTTTTTAATTCTCAAAGTATTACCATTACTAAATTTGCCCTCTGAAATTCCTGTAAATTGCATAAAACTCACGGAAACAATTGACCGAATTCCAACTTCAAAACCTGAACCACGTAATTTTGAAAATGGTTCTTCTAAATTGGGATATGCAAGCGAAAAAGATTCTCTAAATTGATCAAAAGTCTTATTTTGAATGCCATCATAACGAACATTTCCAAAAGCAGCAACTTCTACTTCTTTCATAGACTGAGAAAAAAATAAAGCAGTTTGAAACACACTTATTTTGCATAAAATGATTAACTTCTTAATTGCTATTGAATGCATAACGTAAAGATAAATTGAAATTACTAAATCTATAATGGTACGAACCTTGATATAAAAGAAAACTTGCATCCATTGAATAATGATGCGATAATAAAATTTGATACCTCGCTTTTTTGTCAAAACAAAATCGAATCCATTGCGTGAAACCAAAAGTTGTATATTGAGACAACATTCCTGTACTTTTACCATAGAATAATTCATAATCATCCATCGTTTCAGTTTCTTTATCAAATTTGTAAAATATCCGCCATTTTCCAATATCAAGACTAGCACCAAATGCAAGTTGTTTGTCCGGAACAAATTCTGCACCGAACATGAGGTAATTTAATCTTACTTTATAGTTAAAAGTTCGTTCATATCCTGTTTCGCTTGGACCACCACCAGTGAATACACTTCTGTGATTTGTCCATCCTATCGTATATCCAATCTTACTGTTATTAACAACTCTAAATTCCAAATTTGTACCATGTAAACTATTTCCAACTTGAATTGGATTAGTGAAATTACTCGCTCTATTCTGTTCAAAAGCGTGAATTCTGAGATTTGCTAAAGCGTTATTTCTCCAAACACCAGCGTTCACGCCGAAATTTAGTTCAGCAGATTGACATTTTACAGAAAAAGTCCATAAAATAATCAAGCTTAAATGAAAATATTTAAGTTTTTTCATTTTTTTTAATTGTTTAGTGATTGATTACCAATTGTTTCATGATAATTTCTGAGTCACTTTTAACTTGGATAAAATAGTTTCCACTTACTAGATTACTTAAATTCAACTCAGTTTTTGATGTTTGACTTTTATTAGAAAAAATAGTTTTGCCCATTACATCCGTTACAATAAATTCATATTCCGAATCGGTGTTAGATAACTCAATTGTAAATATACCACTTTGAGAAGGATTTGGATAAACATTTAAATCGATGTTTGTAATTTCATTTACTGAATTTGTTATTTCACAAAGCCCCATAGTTTGAACAGGATTTGTTGTGTATGTATAAACATTGCCGTCACCCAATTGTCCATAATTATTTACCCCTGATGCCCAAAGAGTTCCATCAGTTTTTAAAAGCATAGAAAAATTAAAACCAGCTGCAATTTCTGAAACACCAGTTCCAATTAGAATAGGTATAGTGTGATTTGTAAATGTTCCATCACCAAAATAACCAAAATTTTCACCAGTTGCCCAAGCTGTATTATCATTTTTTAGGAACAAGGAAAAATATTGTCCTCCAGTAATAAAAGTAACATCATTCAAACCAGAAACCTGAATAGGCGTTGATTTATCCTCATTTGTTCCGTCACCTAACTGACCTTTGTGATTTTTTCCACACGCCCAAACTGTTCCATCATTTTTCACAAACATCGAATGCTCGAAACCAGCATATATAGATACAACATCAGTTAATGAAGCTACTTGAACTGGCAACTGTTGCATTGTTGTTGTTCCATCACCCAATTGTCCAACACTATTTTGTCCACACGCCCACACCGTACCATCGTCCTTAAGAAAAAGTGAATGATTGTGTCCACCAGAAATTGCAATAATTCCACTTAATGAACTAATTTGTATAGGTGTTATAATTGTAGCTGTTGATCCATTTCCCAATTCTCCTGCACCACAAGCCCAAACAGTACCATCACTTTTTAGAAAGATGGAATGATTTGAGCCTCCAGAAATTGCTACAATATTACTTAAAGTTGATATCTGAACTGGATTTGTTCTAATTGTATTTGTGCCATCGCCTAATTCTCCTCCAAGATTCATTCCGCAGCCCCAAACAGTACCATCACTTTTCAAAAACAAAGAATGGTATCCTCCACCAGCAATGGCTATAACATCTGTCATAGAATTTACAATTACTGGTGGATCAGCCATTGTTGAATTTGTAGTTCCATCACCAAGTTGTCCGTGGTTGTTCCATCCCCAAGCCAAAACTGAATTGTCGGCACAACGGAAAAGTGTATGAACTCCTCCCGTACTTAAATTTTGAGCGAATGAATGGTTACTTAAAGCAAAGAAACTTATTATTGCTCCAAAGAATAAATTTCGTAAAATCTTTTTCATAGTCGTGTTATTTTTTTCTACAAATCACGATAAATTTCCCAGTTTGGGCAATAGTGCATTTATACTAGAAAACTGAAAAACTTGATATTTCCGCTTAGTTCAATTAAAATTAAATTATTTTTGTTGCACGATGAAAACAATAATTCAAGCTTTAAAATTCATTTTTTTGATTTTTTTCGTTCAAACAAGTGTTTTAGCACAAGTTAAAAAACGAGAACATAATTACTATGAGATTTCTGAAAAGAAATTCAATGAGGGAAATTATGTTGAAGCCCTTAAATTAAATATTAAAGCACTCAAAATAGCAGAAAAACAAAAGAGTTGTGATGAGATTGCTTATGCTGAAATGCAAGTCGCAAAAATGCATTACTTCTTAAATAATAGAAGATTGGCACTAAAATCTTTTATTGAAACAAAAAAAAGAGTTCAGCTTTGTAAGATTGACTCACTTGAATCTAGACTTTATCATAATATTGGAACCATTTATTCAGAATTTAATGAATTAGATTCAGCATTAGTTAATTTAAACAAAGCATTAAAATACATTCAAAAACAAAAAAAGTATTCAGATTTAACCCGAACTCACAATGTTATTGCATCAATTTACATTGAAAGAATGGGGAATATTGTTGAAGGAGACAAACACTTGATTCAAGCTGAGAAATTTTCCAAATTAACTAATGATTCTCTACTCATTGCATTTACAATTTCCAAAAGAGGACGCTGGTTTTATGAGAAAAAAGACTTTAAAAAAGCCTTACTATTATTCAATGAATCTATGTTAATCTACAAAAATGCAAAAAACACTAATGGTATCCTATATCAATTAAGAGCAATTTCAGATGTGAAGGCAATTCTAAAAACGGACGACATAAAAGAGAGTTATAGAGAATATATTTTATTAAAAGATTCTATTTTCAGTAAGGAAACTTCTAAACAAATTGCTGAGTATGAAATTAAATATGAAAGTGAAAAAAAAGAAAAAGAAAATCTTATTTTACAGAAAGAATTAAAAACAAAGCAAATCAAAATTGAAACGAGAAACAGAACAATAATAGGCTTAATAATCAGTATATTAATCATCGTAGTTTTCATTCTTTGGATAGTTAATGCTCTCAGACTTAAAAAAAACGAATCTGAATTAAAAAGACTGAATGATTTGCAAAAGGAAAAAGAACGAATTTCTCGAGATTTACACGACAATGTAGGTGGACAACTATCTTACATTTTATACTCTTTAGATGGAATAAATGAAGAAAACCAAATAAAAAGAAAAGAACTTGTTTCAAACATCAACGATTCGGTTAGGAGTGTAATCAACAACTTGCGAGAAACAATTTGGGCAATACACAAAGAGGATATTCCTTTAAATGATTTCTCAGACAAATTAAAAACCTACACCAGAAATATGTTTAGGAATAGCTCTACAAAAGTTGTTTTTTTAGAAAATATAGAAACAGATGTTAACATAAAATCATTACTTGGTTTAAATCTTTACCGTATATGTCAGGAAATTGTAAACAATGCATTCAAATATTCAAAAGCAACTGAAATTTCTATTTCCATCAACGCAAGTGATAAAATCACGATTCAAATTAGTGATGACGGAATTGGTTTTGATATTCAGGAAGAAGTTTCGTCAAGTTTTGGATTAAATATCATAAAAAATAGAGCTGAAGAGGTTGGTATTTATTTGAATGTAGAATCTGAAATTGGTAAAGGAACCAAGTTCATACTAATTGTTAATTCCAACAACTTAAAATAAGAAAAATATACACCATGATATACTTAGCGATTGTTGAAGATAAAGCAAACATTAGAAATACATTAGAAAATAAATTAAACGCACTTGATAACTGTGAAGTTTTATTTACTGCTGCAAATGGACAAGATTTCCTAGAAAAAATGATGATTGCTCGAAGAAATATTGAGCCTAATTTGGTTTTAATGGATATTGACATGCCAATAATGAACGGAATTGAAGCGGTAAAAAAAGGAAAAGAGCGTTATCCTGACTTAAAGTTTCTTATTTTAACGATATTTGATGAAGATGACAAAATCGTAAATGCAATTAAAGCAGGGGCAGATGGTTATTTACTGAAAGATGAACCAATTAATAAAATTCAAAAAGTTATTGTTGATTTATTAAATAACGAAGGAACACCTATGTCCCCCAGCATTGCCCGTAGAGTGCTAAAACTTCTTATGAATTCTCCATTAGAAAAACCAAACTACTTCACACAAGAAGAAGAATACAAACTTACAGCTAAAGAAAAAGATGTGCTAGATTTCTTGGTTGAAGGTTATGAATACAAGGAAATTGCCCAAAAAATGACGGTAAGTCCCCACACTATTAGAAATCACATTGCTAACATTTATAAAAAGCTACATGTAACTTCAAAAACTCAAGCAATAAAGGTATATAAAGGCTAAAGCAGAATTAATTTTTTGAATGATTCTCACTATAATCCGAAAAAGAACAGCCATCACAACTTGACTTCTTGGAAAAAAAATGTTTATAGACTTTTCTACCCAAATAAATTAAGGCGGAAATAATAATAATTGATACAAGAATTTTTTGCATCTTAGGAGAAGATTTGATAAACAATGTAACTTGCTACATAAGCTAAAACTCCCATGTAGCCAAGCTGTATCAAAGGCCATTTCCAAGATTTAGTTTCTCGTTTCACAATTGCCAAAGTCGCCATACATTGCATCGCGTAAACATAAAAAACCATTAAAGACAATCCTGTTGCCAATGAATAAACGGGTTTTCCAAGGCTATTTTTTTCAGCTTTCATTGTTTGAAGTAAACCTCTATTGTCTTCCTGATGCACACTGTAAATCGTTGCCATGGAACCAACAAAAACTTCCCTTGCAGCAAAAGAAGTGATTAGGGAAATTCCGATTTTCCAGTCAAACCCAATTGGTTCAATAATGGGTTCTATGCTTTTTCCCATGATTCCAATGTAGGAATATTCCAGTTTTGCACTGGCAATTTTTTGTTCTTTAAGGTTTTCACTTAATTCTGATTTTTCAATTTTTTTCACTTGTTTTTCAATCTGATCGCCGGGACCAAAACTTGCTAATGCCCATAATATAATAGAAATAGCCAAAATAACTTTCCCTGCTTCCAAGACGAAAACCTTACTTTTTTCTAACAAGGAAAGAAAAATATTTGTCCAACGTGGCGCTTTGAAATCAGGTATTTCAAGTAAAAAATAACTTTTCTCAGAGGTTTTTATAAATCTTTTTAAGACCCAAGCAATGATTAAGGCTGTTACAATTCCTAAGAAATACATCGCAAAAAGTGTTAATCCTTGTAAATTAATAAAACCAAAAAGGTATTTATTTGGAATAACTAAGGCAATTAACAAGGTAAAGACAGGAAT
>CAZHLZ010000002.1:0-19005 GCA_964532475.1 uncultured Chitinophaga sp. | reverse complement strand
TCGAGCACTGCAACTCATCAATGGTGCAATCATGATGGTAATTAATCTTTCCTTCCAGTTAGGAATTGTTCGCGTTGCCATGATTCCGGGAATTGCACATGCCGAACTTGAAATTAGTGGAACAACACTTTTTCCATTCAATCCAAATGGTCGCATGAGTTTATCCATAATAAATACAGCTCGAGCTAGATATCCTGTTTCTTCCAAAATCCCCAAACAAAAGAAAAGAATTAAAATTTGGGGTAAGAAGACCAATACACCTCCTAGACCTGGAATAATTCCTCCAGTGATTAAATCATTTAAAATTCCCGATGGTAATTTTTCGGCAGTCCAATTTGCAAAATCGTTGAATGAGCCATCAATTAAATCCATGGGTAAAGAAGCAATTGAAAAAATCAATTGAAAGATCAACAAAAGAATAAATGCGAATAAAAAATAAGATAAAACAGGATGAATACTTAATTTTTCGAACCAATTTAAACTTCTCTTTTGTTTATTTTCAGATTTCGATATTCTATTTACAATATTTTTTATGAAATCGTATCGCTGGTTTGTTTCACTTTCCTGCTTTTCAATCTCATTAATTTCAGCAAGTTTAAAGTTTGCAATAACTGCATTTATTTTTTGTTGGGAAAATTTTTCTTTTTGAAACAACAATTCTTTTAACGCTGGAATTCCAAGTCCAACACGAGCATTTGTTTCAAGAATTGGAACCGAAGGGAAAGTATTTTTTAAAAGCTCCAAATCTATTTGTATTCCTTTTTTTCGAGCCAAATCTGACATGTTAATCAGTAAAATTACTGGAATTTGAAGGTCATAAATTTGCGTGAAAAGTAATAAGTTTCTTTCCAAATTGGAGGCATCGACTACCACAATTACGACTTGCGGAAAATCCTCGTGATTTGGATTGGAAAATACATCATAAACCACTTTTTCATCAGCTGAATGCGGATAAATACTATAAGTTCCCGGGAAATCAATAATTTCGACCGTCTGATTATTAGCGCTTATTGTTCCAGATTTTTTGTCTACGGTTACTCCTGGGAAATTACCAATATGCTGATTTAAACCAGTTAGGCGATTAAAAACAGAAGTTTTCCCTGTGTTTGGATTTCCAATAAGAGCAAATTTCACCATAGTATTAATTTAAACGCTCAATTTCAATAAGTTGTGCTTCATTTTTACGCATTGACAACACATAATCTCCTACTTGTATTGCAATTGGATCTCCGAAAGGAGCTTTATAAATAATTTCAATTTCTTTGCCCACATAAAATCCCATTTCCAATAATTTGGAACTTATTTCAGAAGGTAAAATCTTAGTTACCTTGAGAATTTCACCAATTTTAGATGTTGCTAACGTGTTATTCAAATCATTTTATTTAGGGAAGGTAAAATTAATCTAAATTATTAGAATATAGATACCCTAAAAAGGGTAAAATAAAAAAATCCTTACCAAAAAATGATAAGGATTTTAAATTTAATGATTCTTTTTATCTTGTACTTACGAAATATGACTTTCATAATCAGAAGCACTTAATAAATTAGCTACTTCTTCTGTATTTGAAATTTCAATCTTTATCATCCAACCAGTTCCATAAGGATCTTTGTTAACTGATTCTGGATCTTTATCCAAATTTTGATTAAACTCAATAATCTTTCCAGACAATGGCATGAATAAATCTGATACAGTTTTCACTGCTTCAACAGAACCAAAAACTTCTTCTTGGTCTAATTCTTCACCTTCAGTTTCAATTTCTACGTAAACAATGTCGCCTAATTCGCTTTGAGCAAAATCTGTAATACCTACAGTTGCAATATTACCATCAATTTTTACCCATTCATGGTCTTTTGTGTACTTTAATTCAGCTGGAATATTCATATCTTTTTTTAAGTTTTTACAAAGCTAATTATTTTTTTGAAATCGAAATGATTCTGTTTAAAATTAAACCAAAATCTTCAGATTTGAACAAGACTATAATTTCTCTTGATTTTTACTCTCAGTAATTCTTAAACCAACATCCAACACATTGTTTAATTTGTCTTGAATTACAGCTTGCTCAATTTTAAAGAAATAAACTCCCTTTTCTGGAAACTTTCTGCGTTTGAAGAAAAGTAAATTTTCCACGATTGTCCCTGATTTTTTTCCAATCCAGGTTCCGTCAGGTTTTGTAATTTTAATTTCAAAAGGCTCCCTCGCCTTGATTTTATTTGGAGTTTGCGTATTCAAGTAAACCCAACAATTATTAAACTCATAATCGGTGGTAGTGCGCAGAGTTAACACAAAATCATACAATTTAGATGTATCCTTAATCTCCACCTTAAACATAGGTTTCACTTTCTGATCCCAAGAATTATTCTCAAATGAATAAGCTTTCTCGTAAAAAGAAGATTCAGTGCAGCTTGCTAGTAATAAAACAAAAACAAGTGCCATGAAAAAAGTAATTTTATGCTTGAGGTTTCTGCTCATTGCTATTTGGATTGTTCTTTTTAAACGGTTTTCTTTTCTTAAATTTCTTAGCTTTTGGCGTGCCATCCTCGTTCAATGCAACTACTTTTGGAGCCTGATTTGGATTTGGCTTGGGGTTCACCTTCTCTTGCGCTGGTGCAGGTTTTGGAGCTACTTTTACAGGGTTAGGTTTTACTGCTTGAGGATTTCCTTGTTGAGTTCCACTATTATTTTGACCTTGGCCTGGTTTTTTCTTCTTTTTCTTCTTGAAAGAATTATCAAAACGATTTAAACTATCTTGACCAACAACATTCGAATAGTCTGGTTCCACAATGATTTTCTTCTCCACGTAATCCAATAAATCAGCTGGCTTTTGCTTCTGCTCATTCATTTTTCGAATTTCAGCTACTCGCTCTGGTGTTAATTCTACGAAAGTAGAAGTTTCACTGTACATGTAAAACATCTTTCGTTTAAACACATCTGTTTTTACGTGAAAAGCGGTTCCTTTTTCTGTAAATAATTTGGTATCTGCAGTTGGAAAACTTTTGATAGCATCCAAATACATATCTAATTCATAGTTTAAGCAACATTTTAACTTTCCACATTGTCCTGCAAGTTTTTGAGGATTTAATGAAAGTTGCTGATATCTTGCTGCGGAAGTTGAAACCGTTCTAAAATCAGTCAACCAAGTAGAACAGCATAATTCACGTCCACAAGAACCAATTCCTCCCAAACGAGAGGCTTCTTGACGCGCACCAATTTGACGCATTTCAACACGAATTTTAAACTTATCGGCCATGTCTTTTATTAACTGACGAAAATCAACACGTTGATCTGCAGTGTAATAAAACGTTGCTTTACTTAAATCTCCTTGATATTCAACGTCTGAAATTTTCATTTCAAGGTTCAAATTCAAAGCCAAAGTTCTTGATTGATACATGACTTCTTTTTCCAATTCACGAGATTTCGCCCATTTATTGATATCGTCTTGTGTAGCAATTCGAACTACTTTTTTGATCTCCAAAGGTTTTAAATTTGGAGCTTTTTTATTGACTTGTATTCTGGCTAATTCGCCCACAATTGACACAACACCTGTATCAAATCCGGGTCCAACATCTACGATGACAACATCGCCAACGTAAAGAGTTAAATTTTTGTCGTTGCGATAAAACTCTTTTCTACTGTTTTTAAATCGAACTTCAATTATATCGTAGGCTTTTTGACCACTTGGAAGTTTCATGTTTCCAAGCCAATCAAATACACCTAATTTGTTGCATCCGCCAGAGCTACAGGTTCCGTTATTTTGACAGCCACGAGGTGTTCCACCACCAGAGCTACAAGAGGTACATCCCATAGTTATTTATTTTGGCATAAAATTACAAAAAAAATTATTGAATTAGGCAATTAATGAGATTTAGTTGTTTTCAAATAATGAAAAAACACCATTTGATTTGAAAAAAGCTCCATTTTAATCTTATTAAATCATTAATTTTGCTTCATCTAACATCAAATCAATAAGAAATTATTAATTTAGCAAAAAAGGAAATTAATTTTAATCACTCAGTTTATTAGAATTAGTTTTCATACAATATATTATATGTCAAAAAGAAAATCAAAAAAACCTAGCAAATTTACAAAAAGTATTAGCCACATAATCAGACGTTTATTTGAAAAAAACCCAGATTCTGTTTTGTCTCACAAGGAGATTTGTGCAGAATTAGTATTAAAAGAAAATGAATTAAGAAAACAAGCATTTAGCATTTTAAAAGAAATGGCTAAGGATGGATTTTTAGTTGAAGCAGGAAGTAGCTCATTCAAACTAAATGCAAATAATGAATATTTAGAAGGAGAAATTCAAATTACGCAAAAAGGTTCTGCTTTTTTAATAAGTGAAACGGATAATGCGGATGTTTTTATTTCCCAATATAACACCAACCAGGCAATGAATGGTGATACTGTGCGCGTTGCAATTACCAAAAAGGGAGCAAATCGCATGGAAGGAAAAGTCATAGAAATTCTACATCGCGATAAAACCCAATTCGTAGGAACCATAGATTTGCATCCTAAATTTGCTTTCTTTGTTCCTGATAATCAACGAACTGGAATTGATATTTACATTCCGATTGAGAAATTAAATGGAGCTAAAAATAAAGATCGTGTATTAGCAAAAATCAATGTGTGGCCAAAAACTGCTGAAAATCCTTATGGTGAGGTCTTGGAAGTTCTTAACTCCAAAAGTCCGAATGATACGGAAATGTTAAGTATTTTGTGTGGACAAGGAATTGAAATTAAATTTCCACAAGAGGTAATTGCAGCGGCAGAAAGTGTAACGATGGAACTAGACGAGGAAGAAGTAAAAACGCGTCGTGATTTCAGAAAAGTTACCACATTTACAATTGACCCTGCTGATGCAAAAGATTTTGACGACGCACTTTCTATTCAAAAATTAGAAAATGGAAATTGGGAAATTGGCGTGCATATTGCAGATGTAAGTCATTACGTACAACCCGGAAGCCCAATGGACATTGAAGCCTCTAAAAGAGGAAATTCTGTTTACTTGGTTGACCGTGTGGTGCCTATGTTACCAGAACAATTGTCAAATTTAGCCTGTTCCTTGCGACCTAATGAAGATAAATATACCTTTTCAGCTGTTTTTGAAATGGATGAAGAGGGGAAAATTTATTCCGAATGGTTTGGAAAAACAGCAATTCACTCCGATAGACGTTTTAGTTACGAGCAAGCACAAGAAATTATTGAAGGTGCAGAAGGAGACTTTAAAAATGAAATTTTAACTTTTGATAAAATTGCAAAGGTTCTTCGTAAAAAACGCCTAAAAAACGGAGCATTAAATATTGAGTCGGAAGAAATGCGTTTTCAATTAAATGAAGAAGGAAATCCGATTGGAGTAGTTACAAAAATTTCAAAGGATGCCAACAAATTGATTGAAGAATTTATGCTTTTGGCAAATAAAAAAGTTGCCATGTTTATCGCTAAACCCAATAAGAAAAAGGATCCAATTCCTTTTGTTTTCAGATGTCACGACAAACCAGATGTTGGTAAAATTGAAGTTTTCAAGATGTTTATTGATAAATTTGGTTACGATTTAAAATACGGAAAAATAGAAGAAATTTCGCAAGCTATCAATACTTTATTGAATGACATTCGCTACAAAAATGAATATTCCTTGATTCAATCAATGGCAATTCGTTCGATGGCAAAAGCGAGTTATGAAACCACGAACATCGGTCATTATGGTTTGGCTTTTGAATACTACACACATTTCACTTCGCCAATTCGTCGTTATGCCGATTTATTGGTTCACCGCATTGTGTTTGAAGAATTGCAAGGAAGAAATCACCGTTATGGAAACCAATTAAATCAAATTTGTAAGCATATTTCTCGCATGGAACGTAAGGCAACAGATGCTGAACGTGAATCGAGTAAGTATTTCCAAGTATTGTTCATGCAAGATAAACTTGGAACGGTTTTTCAAGGCACCGTATCTGGTTTAGCTGAATTTGGATTGTTTGTGAAAATTAACGAAAATGGTTGCGAAGGAATGATTCCATTGATGGATATCCCTGGAGATAAATTTATTTTTGACCAAGAAAAATATAGAATTATTGGCACAAAAACTAAAAAGGAATACAATTTTGGGGATCAAGTTGATGTTCAAGTAATGGCAATTGACTTACGCAAGAGACAGATAAATTTAGAGTTGAGATAAGATGGGATTTTACGCTGATTTTGACTCGGCTTAATCGGCGTAAAATTCTTATTGTATATTA
Source organism: uncultured Chitinophaga sp. (assembly GCA_964532475.1). Classification (GTDB taxonomy): domain Bacteria; phylum Bacteroidota; class Bacteroidia; order Flavobacteriales_D; family Crocinitomicaceae; genus M2408. The sequence goes on along the minus strand of CAZHLZ010000002.1, from coordinate 12,768 downwards.
GATAAACATCATTTTCCTTATAAGTAGCTCATCACTTCAAAAATTCCTTGTAGTTTTTGGTACTCAACCCTTTGATTTTTAATTTATTAAGTTCCTCTTCTAATTCTGGAGTGAGTAGTTTCTTAAGAAAAGTGCTTTGTTTTTCAAGATTGACGTGAAAATTCATCAAGGAAGTTTCTTCTTGCGAATTATTTCCGAACGCTTTTTTAAATTCCTTTACAATTTTATCGTACTCAGCTCGCATCAACGCTATTTCATCTTTTTCAAGAATAAACTCTTTCACTTTTATTGATTTTCCATTGACAACTTTTGTTGTTTCTCGGTAAATTTCATCCTCTTCTAATCCTGCTTCCTTTAAAAAAGCAATGAAATCTTCATCGCTGCCGCTAAAATTTACCTTTTCCAAAATTTCGTTACTATATTCTTCTGATTCAATTTTACTTAATTCGCTTTCCACTATTTTTAAAAAAGATTCATATTTGTCGCTCATCAATGTATAAACAACTTTAAAAGCCTGATTTTTATGAATTCCTTCATACACTTTTGGGAACTTTTTCTTCGCCAACTGCATGTACCAAGCAATAAACAATTGAAATTCATGGTAAGCTATAGCGTCGCTTTCAACTTCGTGTTTGTAATCTTGCCAAGCATCCTTATTGTTTAAGCCATAGGTTTTTAGGTAATAAGCTTTTTGTTCGTAGGCTGCTAAATTCCCATAATAATAGGCGGAAAATTCTTCCAACAAACCGTAAACTCCTTTTTGAATGGACATGGCCTCGTTTTGTTTACTGTCATTGATGCCTTTGACTTTTCCCAATCCTAAAATTTCGCTTTTTCCTCCAATATAAAGATGATATCGGAAAATACTATCTTGCAAACCTTTACGAACAATTTTATTTAATTCTTTGGAATTATATACTTCGGTAAAAGGCACTTCGATTCTTGTTCCTTTTTCAATGAAATAGATGTGTCCACTTGACGTGCTTTCATTGTAAGAATGCAACAATTCGTGAACGATAGTACTCCAAGAAATTACCAGTTCCTTTTCGTTGTGCTCATCGACGTAATCATCAAAAATTTTATCTTTATCAGCATTCCAAATTTCTTGAATGGATTCAGAATTGTATTTTTTCACAAAGTCTGAATAGAATTGATAACGATTATTTTTCGAAGCATACACCTTGTCACCCTGCGCAACAATGAAATTTTTAACGAGTAAAAAAATTAGAATAGAAGAAAGTAATTTCATGTTTTAGTATTAATTGACATTCAAGTCATTTCCTGAAAATTTTCTGTTTTTTCAAAAACCTCATCAATTGGTTCCCACAATTCAATGCGATTTCCCTCAGGATCTTCGATGTGAATAAATTTCCCGTAGTCGTAACTTTCTAGTTCGTCCAAAATTTTCACTGTTTTAGATTTCAATTTCTCTACAAAATTTTCAATTTCACTCACTCGGAAATTCAACATTACTTGCTGTTCCTCGTTACCAAAATAAGTTGAATTTGCTTCAAAAGTTCCTAATTGCATAAATCCTTTTTGACCGGAATTATCATTAAAAGCAAAAAGTACTCCGTAATCGTTTACGTTCATCTCCAAAACTTCTTTGTACCACAAATTCATTGCTTTCGGGTCATTGAATTTTATGAAAACACCTCCTAATCCAGTTATTTTTGCCATTTATTTTTTTATTATCGTTTGATAAGAATAAGAACCATTGTTATTTACTGAAATCAAATAGGTTCCTGGGTTTACTGCTTTACCGTACTCATTTTCTCCATCCCAAAAAATTGAATTTTGTGAAGGATTTGGTTCCAGTTCTCTTATTAATTTTCCTTGTAAATCGTAAATAGAAATTTTAATTTGCTGGGTAGATACCGTTTCTTTGAAGCGAATTTCCAGTTTATCATCAAAAGGATTAGGAAAAACTAAAAAATCATCTTGCGTTTTGTTAAGCATTTCTTCAAGGGATAAACTCATCAAACTTTCAATATCGTAGTTTTCATCGCCTGCCATGTATAACATATAATGAAAATAGACCAAAAACATTTCGTCGCTTGTACCCTCTCCCGCGAAAACAAATTCTGGAGGATTGTTTGGATTATGGTGGTTAGTGGTAGTGTTGTTATATACTGCATAGGCCTCTAATTTTGAGCCAACAGGAGCTTTTACGATATTTTTAAAGAAATAAAAGTCTTGCCAATGGAAATCCCATTCTGGAATATGAATCAAAGGAAATGTATCATTTACAGCAGTAACACCATAAGCTTTTATTTCCGTTCCAACTTGATGCATGTGCGGAAAAACACTTAATATTGAAAAATTCAGCGGTAAACCTCCCGTTGGTGGATAACGAGTTGTGAGTGTCGTGACTTGATTTGGAGGAAGTGCAATGTTCCAATTTTCTAAAACAGCTCCTGCGGTAACTTCTCTGATTCCTGTTTCGTTACTTGGATAAAAGTGAAAAATAACTTTCGTACTATCCAACATTCCAAAACTTCCATTTGGATAATGAAGTGCCAATACAATATTACTTCCTGCCGTTAAAGTCATTCCCAATTTGAAATCTTCCCCAGAAGGAAGAATTAAGGGAGAAGCTCCAGGAGTATAACCCATTAATAACTTTCCGTTTGATGGACCACCACAATCTCCCCCAATGGTATCTGTTATGTAGTTCCCGGTTTCATCTGAATACACCAAGCAATGATGAACAATGGCTCTGTTTCCGGGAACAATTTCTAATGCTTTTATTTTTCTATCTAGTGTTAAATTTGTTGGAATTGAGATGCAGATGTAATCGTCTTGATTTGCATTTGCTTTACTATAATAATTTGGCATTCTGATTTCTAAATCCCCGTCTCCCAACATGGAACCAATGTTAAAAACTGGTGGCGGAGGTGTATTTGCAGGATTTCCTTCCAAAGTTCCATTAAGAGTCCAATCTAAGATGGTAGTTTTTTCAACATCACTTAATAAGCGAGCATGAGCATATTCTTGATATTCATGATCTGGAGGATAAGGAGGCATATTTCCCTGAAAAATTGCGTCATGAATCGGACCAGCCATTGCGCTAGCTTCCGAATACGACATCAAAGAAAATGGAGCGATTCCACCCGTGTGATGGCAATTTGCGCATTTTGAATAAACAATTGATGCCACATTCTCACTCCATGTTTGAGAAAAAGCACTACCAATAAGGAAAAAAGAAAATAGTAAGGTAAAATATTTCATAGTCTTTAGATTAATTTGAATCAAATCTAATCAAAAAATATGACAAAAACAATAAGATTATTTTCCCTCAATAAATTTTTCTACCTCTGAATACGAAGAGGAAAAAGTGAAACTTGGTTTTAATAAGAAATAATTTTGTTTATCGTGGCAATATTGATAAGCGTATTTTGCCCATTCCACCTTCCCTGAGTCGAAAGAAAATTTAGTACAGATTTCAGCAATTTGACCTGCGGATAAACTTGTTTTGGAAATATACGATTTTGCCTTTTGTAATCTTCCTGAGTCAAATGAATCATCTTCAATCATTTTTACAAAAGCTTGGTAACCATTATCGTTAGAATTGTTCCAATTGCCACTGTTTCCACCATTATTATTCCAATTATTATTATTGTTGTTCCAATTTGTTGAATTTGAATTAGATTCAGTGTACCAATTGATATAATTAACTGTTTGACGTGCAATGACACTTAAATTTCCATTATTATCAATTTCACAAATTACACGTTGGTTATAATCCAAATTAATGCTGCCAGAATAAAAAGTTGTATTCGAACTATTTTGATAAACTGAAAGTGTTACAAATCCTTGTTGTAAATCAAAAAAGCGAAAAATATTGGTATTATTATTCTGCGTTTGCAAACCAACCATCGCATAAAATGAATTTTGAGAATTAATTTTTACGAATAATTCGGATCCAAAAGTCACATTTGAAATAACAATAAAAGCGAAAATAAAAATAATATTTTTCATGACATGTTTTTTCAATAGATTTACAAAAGTTGTACCAAAAACAATTTACAAATTCTCAAAAAAATCATTTCCTTTGTCATCCGTAATGATAAATGCAGGAAAATCTTTAATTGTAATTTTTCTAACAGCCTCCATTCCTAATTCTTCAAAAGCAACAACTTCTACCGCTGTAATGTTTTCCTTAGCCAAAATTGCCGCAGGACCACCAATTGAACCTAAATAAAATCCACCGTGTTTTTTACAAGCATTTGTAACTTCCTTCGAACGATTTCCTTTGGCAAGCATAATCATACTTCCACCCAAACTTTGAAATAAATCTACGTAAGAATCCATTCTTCCAGCTGTTGTAGGACCAAAACTTCCTGATGGCATTCCTTCTGGCGTTTTAGCAGGACCAGCATAATAAACTGGATGATTTTTGAAATATTCTGGCATTGCTTCGCCAGCATCAATCATTTCTTTTAACTTAGCATGAGCCACATCACGAGCAACAATCAAAGTTCCATTTAATTTTAAACGCGTTTTAATCGGATATTTTGACAATTCTGCTAAAATCTCAGACATTGGTCGGTCTAAATCAATTTCTACAGCAGGAATCAAATGCGGTGGAACTTCAGGCAATAATCTTCTTGGATTTTTTTCTAAATCTTCTAAAAACAAACCCTCTTTTGTAATTTTTGCTTTGATATTTCTATCTGCCGAGCACGAAACGCCTAATCCAACTGGACAAGAAGCGGCATGACGAGGTAAACGAATAACTCGAACATCGTGCGTGAAATATTTTCCACCAAATTGAGCACCAATTAAACTTTCTTGGCAAATTTTATGAACGCGTTGTTCCCATTCCAAATCACGGAAAGCTTGACCATTCATATTTCCTTCCGTAGGTAAATTATCAAAATAACCAGCAGATGCTTTTTTCACCGCAGACAAATTTGCCTCGGCAGAAGTACCTCCAATTACCAAAGCCAAGTGGTAAGGCGGACAAGCTGCTGTTCCTAAATCTTTAATCTTATCCTTAATAAATTCTTTTAAGGACTTCTCGTTTAAAAGAGATTTCGTTTTTTGATACAAAAATGATTTATTGGCAGAACCTCCACCTTTTGCTAAAAACAAAAACTCGTAAGAACTTCCTTTTTTGGCATAAATATCAATTTGAGCAGGTAAGTTTGTACCTGAATTTTTCTCTTCAAACATAGAAAGAGGAACCATTTGCGAATAACGTAAATTTCGTTCTTGATAGGTGTTAAAAATTCCTTTGGATAAATATTCACCGTCTTCTACTCCAGTATACACGTTTTCACCTTTTTTCGCCATAACGATTGCTGTTCCAGTATCTTGGCAAGAAGGCAATTGTCCTTCAGCGGCGATTACAGCGTTTTGTAACAAATTATAGGCTACAAATCGATCATTGTCAGTTGCTTCTGGGTCGTCTAAAATTGCTTTTAATTTTTCCAAGTGAGAAGTTCTCAAATAAAAAGACACATCACTTAACGCTTCTTGAGCAATTAATTCCAATGCTTTTGGGTCGATTGTTAAAATCTCTCTTTCTCCAAATTTCTCAATTTTCACAAAATCTGATGAAATTTTGCGGTAATTAGTGTCGTCTTTTAAAATTGTGTACGGATCTTGGTAAAAAAATTCAGCCATTGTTTTCTATTTTTTGTTGAAACAAAGGTAAATATTTTTTGGGAACTATTACAAGCATGTTGGTTTTAATAATACCTAAAGTATTCTAAACTACCTCAACTCTGCTCCTAATTTTCCTTCCAGTTCAGAACGGATTTTGGTCATAATCGCCTCCACGGTTTGATCTTTCAGAGTTTGTTCATTGTCCTGAAAATAAAAGGAAACTGCATAAGATTTTTTACCTTCTTCCAAGTTTTTACCTTCGTAAACATCAAACAAAGAAACTCGTTTAAGTAACTTTTTATCTGCGGTTTTTGCGATTTTTTCAATTTCTGAGAAAGTTGTTTTTTCGTCTAATAATAAGGAGAAATCACGGCGCATTTCAAATGTTTTTGGAATTTCCTTAAAAAGTACCTTGTTTAATTTTAGGTTTTTGCAAATTGCATCCCACGACAAATCTGCAATAAAAACATCGTTTTTGACTCCGAATTGTTTTTTCAAAGCAGGAGAAATCCATCCCATTTGACCAATCTCATCTTTTAAAACGGAAAGATTAATTCCATCAGCCAACAATGAATTTGAAATTGCATTTTCTGAAACAAAAGAATGTAATCCCAATCGAGATAAAATCGTGTTGACAATTCCTTTTAAGGTATAAAAACTTACTTTATCCTTTGAATTGTTCCACTGTTCTTCGAATTTTGAACCACTTAAGACTAGAATCAAACGTTTTTCTTCCTGGTAATTTGTTTCAATTTTACGGTAAATCTTTCCAAATTCAAACAATTTTAGATCAGAATTTTGACGATTTTGATTGTGTGCAACCACCTCTAAAGAATTGAAAATTAAGGTTTGACGCATTACATCCAAGTCCTGACTCAGTGGGTTCAACATTTCTACATTGTGTTCTTTCAAAAGAAAACTTTGTTGCGTTTTTTCCAAATAAGATGATGAAGTTAATGAATTGTTCATCATTTCAGAAAAACCATTTCCAACTAACAATTCAGAAATGCTATGTTGTATTTTTTCTAAATTTGGTTTTGAACTCAAAGTTAGGTTAGAATTCAATTTCTCTGGCAATGGAACTTGATTGAAACCATAAATTCGCAAAATTTCTTCTACTACATCAATTTCTCTCGTTACATCTACACGGTAAGCAGGGATTTCCAAGGTCCAAGAATCTGCATTTTTAGCAAGAATTTGAATATCTAAATCACCTAAGATTTGAGCCATATCTTCTTCAGAAATGATCGTTCCAATTACCTTGTTACAATGATTTGGTCTGAAATTTAATGTTACATTTTCAATTTTAGTTGGTGCAACTTCCAACACATCCATGGCGATTTCGCCTCCTGCAACTTCTTGAATTAAGTTTACAACTCTTTCCAAAGCAAAGCGAGTTAAATGAGGATCAACACCTCGCTCGTAGCGAAAACTTGCATCTGTATTTAGTGCATGCATTTTTGCGGTTTTTCTTACTGAAACAGGATTGAAATAAGCCGACTCAATAAATATATTTGTTGTATTCGCTGAAATTCCAGATTCCAAACCACCAAAAACACCTGCAATTGCTAGGTTTTCAGTTCCGTTTGTAATCATTAAGTTGTTCATATCTAGTTTACGTTCTACTCCATCTAAGGTCGTAAACACTTTACTGTCATCTGCTTTTTTAACTACAATTTTTCCATTTAATTTGGTACAATCAAAGGCATGTAAAGGAGTTCCCAATTCACGCATGACATAATTTGTACAATCAACCACATTATTGATTGGACTTAAACCAACTACACGCAAACGTTTTTGTAACCAAGCTGGTGAAGCTTCAATTTTGACATTTTTCAAACTTACCCCGATGTATTTTGGACATAAATCTGCATTTTCAATTTCGATTGTATGTTTCAAATCCTGAGACTTCACCTCCAATTTTTTTATAGTTGGTAATTGCAGTTTCAAATTTGCTTTTTGGTGGTAATTCAAATAGGCAATTAAATCACGTGCTACACCAATGTGTCCCATTGCATCTGCTCGATTGGGTGTCAGTCCAATTTCAATCAGATAATCATCTTCCAAGTCAAAATATTTTGATGCAGGTAAACCAACCTTTGTATCTTGAGGCAAAACTAAAATTCCAGCATGAGATTCACCCAAACCAAGTTCATCTTCCGCACACAGCATTCCGTTTGATTCTTGTCCTCGAATTTTTGAAGCTTTGATTTTAAAGGCTTCCTCTGGCTTTGGATATAAAGTACATCCAACAGTTGCTACGATTACTTTTTGACCAGCTGCAACATTTGGTGCTCCACACACAATTTGCATTGCTTCACCACCAACTGTAACCGTTGTAACTTTTAGTTTATCAGCATCTGGGTGTTTTTCGCAGGTCAAAACTTCACCAACAACAACGCCTTCCAATCCACCTTTAACGGCTTCCATCTTTTCGACACCATCGACTTCCAAGCCTGTTTCTGTCAATATTTTTGAAATTTCGTCAACAGACAAATCTGTTTGCACGTAATCTTTTAACCAATTGTATGAAATCTTCATTTTTTATAGAAAAGACAAAAGTAAGATTTTTGGGGGAAAGGAGCAAATTGCACACGGATTTTCACAGTATGTAAATTAAAAATTTTTACAAAAATGAAATTTAAAATCGCTTTTCAGCTTGTAGAGGAACAATTTATATAAATACCTTGTGTTTACACTGTAGCAATTAATCTTGATTTACAAACTAGCAACCAATTGTACAATAAAAGTGTTTTAAAATTCCTACTGATCTATCCTCGGAAGGTTGATTTTTTCCTTCACAATAAAACTTGTAGGAAATTGATTATCAACACTTGATTTGATTTTTTCAGCATCAATTTGCGTGCGGAAATCTCCTACTTTTAGAAAATAATTAGGAGCGGTATAAAACACATAAGTATCAATTTTTGGATAGGCAGAAATAAATTTTGCCCGAGCTTCATCCACACTATTTTTATTACTATCAAAAAACAATTGGATTCTATATCCGGTCATGGTTAAAGACGAACCTTCTTGCTTAATTAATTGATCAATTCGCGAATCTTTGATGATTTCTACGTTTCCATTTTGAGCAAATGAATTCAAAGCAAAGAAGACAAAAATAAAGTAAAAAAGATTGTTCATTTTAAATTGATATTAATTATTTTCTGTGACAAAATTAGTTTATTTTGAAGCATTTAACAAATTGCCTTCAAATTTCGTTCCAAAGAAGAAAAAAGCTTAGACTGCTTTATCTTCAATTACAACAATTGTTTTTTGCAAGGCAATGGAATTTGGAATGGTAATCTTTTCATTTTCAGCATTTTCTATATGCATGAAAAAGAAAGAAATATAGATTAGTTTTCCTTCTACAAAAAAATCTTTGTCTACAATTTTTACGTGATCACCCAATTTTAATGGATGACTAAAGAAAATGATGATTCCAGAGCTTATGTTAGACAGAATTGACCATTGTGCAAAAAATCCAATTCCCAACACAGTAATGATGGATGTGAAGAAAAGAAATAATTTATTTCTATCAACTCCCCAAATGGTAATCAAAAATATGGCCATCAAAATGAAAAATATCATATTCATGATTTTGACAATAATTTTTCTTCTTTCTCGTGCTACTCCAAATTGAATGGACAAACGTTTTATGGCTCTATCGACAAATAATTTGGTAATCAACCAACAACTTACAACAAGTAAACTTAATAAAAGCTGTGTATCGTGGGATTTAAAAAATTCTTTCATTTTTTTTATTTTTATAGTTCAAATATAATTTATTTAGACAAAATATTTTAGGCGAAAAACTTAAGATCAATTAATTCTGCGCAAAACTTGACATTTAATTTTCAATTAAAAAATCTGTAACTCAATATAAAATCTGACTTAATTCAGCTAAATCGCGGATGATTTTGAAGGCTTGGCTTTTGTGCTTTTTTTCAGGATCAAATAAAATTGCTTCCATTCCAACTTGATTTGCACCTAAAATATCAATTTTTAAGTCATCGCCAATCATTACACTTTCTTCTGCTTTTGCACCTGCTAATTCTAAGGCATGATGGAAAATTCGTTTGTCCGGTTTATTGAATCCAATGTGTTCTGAGCAAACAATAATGTCGAAAAAAGTCTCTAAGCGCGATTCTTTTAATTTAATGAACTGCACTTCCACAAAACCATTGGTAATAATATGCATTTTGTAGCCTTTTTCGCGTAAATCCTCCAAAGTTTCAATCGTATTTGGAAAAAGTTGCGTTTGTTTTGGTGAAAGATCGATGTATGATTGACTAATTTTGTTTGCTAAATCTTCATCATGAATGTCGTGAATCTTCAAGGTTTTCAAAAATCGTGCGTCTCTCAATTCCTCTTTGGTGATTTTTTTTTTGCCGTATTTTTGCCACAAATCTGCATTGATTTTTAAATAGCTGTGATGAAAATGGTTAAAATGCTCAATGTGATTGAAAAGTTCATAAATCGCATAAATTTCCTGCAAGGCTTTTTTAGAATTTGTTTCAAAATCCCAAAGCGTACGATCTAAGTCGAAGAAAATGTGTTTGATTCCATTCATTTTGACTTATTTTTAGAAAAATGACCCTACCAAATATGCAATTCCAGTAGTAATTAGTCCATTTACAAACATTCCTAAAACAATCAATGGAAAGGTCTTTTTTTCTTTGCCGTAAAATTTTGCAGTAATAACGGTACCAATTGGAACGGATAAAAACAGCGGAGCGTAAAATGCAATTCCGTAAATGCCCAATTTGTGTTTGAGACGCACAATGGTTTTATTTGTTTTGGTGAAAATTTTCTTTTTCGGTAGTTCAATTCCTTTCGCTAAAGCTTCTTCTTGTTTTTTTATTTTATTGGCATGAGCTCGTTTCATAAAAAACTCACTTGCGAAATAAAAAACTGCAGCACTAAAAATTGCACCGGCTACGCAGGAAAAATAGGTTTCAAAAAACGATAATTTCGCAGCTGGACCTCCAAATGGCGTAAATAAAAATTTTACTGTTGAAAGTAAAAAAAACGTTGCGTAAATACCTAAATTCATATTTTTAAATTAAAATTTTTCTCCGAAAGCTAAATCACCAGCATCGCCTAAGCCTGGCACGATGTAGGATTGAGCGGTTAATTCATCATCAATTGCACCAACGAATATTTTAACGTTTGGAGGTAAATGTTTTCTCAAATAAGTGATAGCTTCTGGTGCTGCAATTGCTGCTGCAATAATTACTTCTTTTGGTGCTCCTTGCTTCATTAGTGCTTTGTAAACCAACACCATAGAGCCACCTGTAGCCAACATCGGATCTACGATAATTAATGATTTTCCTTCAATGCGAGGGGAAGCCATGTATTCCACAAAAATTTCAAAATCTTCAGCGGTGGTATGTTTTCTATAGGCTGAAACAAAAGCATTTTCTGCACGGTCAAAATAATTCAAGAAACCAACATGCATGGGTAATCCAGCACGCAAAATAGAGGCAATTACAGGTTGACTTTCTAATTTAGCAACTTTGGCCTGACCCAATGGCGTTGTTACCATTTCTTCTTGATAGGTCAATTCTTTTGAAATTTCGTAAGCCATAATCTCGGAAATTCGTTCTAAATTTCTTCGAAAACGCATCGAATCTTTTTGAATGGTGACATCTCTTAATTCAGCTAAAAATGTACTGAAAATTGAATTTGTTTTGTTTAATTCGTGAATCATTTCAAAAGGTTTTTACAAATTTAATCCTTTTTGTGATATGCCAAATTTTTATTGGGATTAATTTTCTAAATAATGTTAAAATAGGAAAAATTGATTTGAAAAGATATAAATAAATGAGTTTCTAGTTCATTAGGAGAGATTAGGACTTTAATATCAAAAAACTTGAACTACTTTTCCAATTTTCTAAAATTAAAAACAATTCTCGCATTTACTGCATTATCGAAACGATTTTTGTAGTGATTAAAAATGTAAGGGAGAAAATTTAATTTTAAGTCAGGCTTAATATCAAATTCGTAATTTTTTGTTCTAAAAGTCCAACCGAGGCCAGTATTTATACCAAAGGAAAAATAGCGAGGTTTAACAAAACCCTGCACTTGAGTTTGTTCTTCATAATCATCTAGCCACTCGTAGCCTTTTATATACCTTGAAGGACTAACATCTATAAAAACTCCCAATTCCTTATAAAATCTTTTATGTTTACTTTTTTGAAAACGGAATGCAAAGGAAGTAGATAAACCAAAATTGTGAATTTTAAGGTAGGAGTACGTTTTGTAACCTTGGTCAAAATTGGTACTAAGAATTATTAAATAGGAGTTTGAATAAAAAAATTCTACACCTAAAATGAACTTGGTTCTTTTATTTGGTCTTTGAATTATTTTTTTGACTCCAAGATCAAGTCCTGGATTTCGATATTTATTTAAAAATCTTAGATCATTAGTAAAGGACAAAGAAAACTCATTTATTCCTTTCCATGAATGATAATTTTCTTGTGAAAATGCACTTGTACAAAAAATAAGAAAAATTAAAATGCAGTTGTATTTTTTCATTCTTTCATTTTTTTAAATTCAAATCTATACTTTGTAAAAATGTAAAGATTGGGATCATTCACTTCTTGTTTTATATTTGCAGTTAAAACTAGGTGTTTCTTTGTTGCCTTTTTTATTTCAAAAGAATGATGTGGCAGGATGTAAAAATTATTTATAACCCTGTCCTTACCGATTGGTTAGAAAAAAGGAACTGTTGAAGATGAACTTTCAATTTTCTCGACATTATCAAATGAAAAACTAAAATAATTTTCACTGATTTTTGAGCCTTCTATAAATCTATAAGATAGCGAAGCCATTGCAAAATTCGTATCCGTTAAATCACCATTTTCCGATTGCGAGATTCCAATTTTCAAAGGGTACTCATCTGTTGCTTTTGATTTTATAAACAAATTACCTTCCCCAATTAATTTATACTTAGAAGCCGTTGGAACAAATTTAAAATATCTTGCTATTTTCATCGTGTCTATTTTGAGATAAGAGGAGGAATCTTCTATGTTCACAAAAATTGCAATCAATTCCCATTCTCCCTCCAACCTTTCATTTAAATGATTAAAATGTGGTAAATAAGGGTCCTCGGGATTGAGTTTTCCGCAAGAAACAAACACTTGCAAGCAA
>CAZHLZ010000001.1:14890-65985 GCA_964532475.1 uncultured Chitinophaga sp. | reverse complement strand
ACGACATCAGAAGACATAATGTTTTTCCTTTCCTAGGGTTACATTGTCTATATGTATTTGCGCCGATACTTCGGCACATTTCTTAGATTATAGCATAGGTCTTAAAAGAAAGTTAAATCTAAAAAATCGTTATTTATCAATTAGGTGGGGATAAGTGCCCTTTTGAATCAAGGGTTTAGGGCCCCTTTTTTTCCAGAATACAACCAGTATGGGCAATACAAAATGTCGTATGGAAACAGCTCGGTTGGATTCATTTTTGGAAAACACGACAAACCTTTTCGTTTTGGAATCAACTACGATTTTGGACGAGTAAGGTTGAGAAAGAAACGCTATGAACGCAGCGAATTTAGATCTGGAAAATGGGAAGATTATGTGGAAACAATGGATTTATTATTATACCGAGGAAAGTTATATATGGGAGTAAATGTATATGCGATTTGCAGTTGGAAATTTCTAGAATTTAGACCTTATATTACGTTTGGTACCAAAGAAGATTATAGAAATTACACCACTTATCAAGATTTCCCAATGCAAACAACCAATATGGGCTTATCGGTGTGTGTGCTTCCATCTCGTTTTAAAAAGTAAAGAATATGAGAAAAATTGTTGCTGTTTTCATTGCTTCCATCCTTGTAATTGCAGGATGCAAAAAATTTCCACCCGAATTTGGAATGGATAAGTTGAAGCCTGCTTTTGTAAATGATCTAAATGGATGGACTGTTGTTGCTTTCGCAGACAATATGGGTTTTTCAAATACAGGGAAATCAAAAATTGGAAAAGTTGTTGAACATCCTGATGGAACGGTGGATGTTATTTATGGTTCTTGGAATCAAAAAGGTGTTGCACCCTTCAATTTTATTGAATTAGACCAATTCAGAACGCTTTTTAATATTCAACAAAACATTGATACTACCCATTGGTTTCAAGTTTCTGATATCAACCAAAAACAATATGCCGTTTTTGAATCCTTGGATACTGAAATTTATGGTAAAGGTTTTTTTGATTTCAAATCATGGGGATTCAAAGGAATCATGGGGTATAATTCACCAGGAAATAGTCATTATTTAACAAAACATTCGAGCAATATTGGTGGTGGCTACACCTTACACAAATTCTATTTGTTTCATGAAAATTTAGCTCAAAACTTAATGGATAGTGCTTTTGTTACTGACTACGGAACAACATCTTATACAAAATACCCAATTGGAACTGGCAAACATGAAAATCTACTATTTACCTTGACAAATGAAACTTTCTATAATAACAATCAAAATCAAACACTACTGTTTTTGTATGCTACAAATTCATCTAAAGTGACGTACAATGTGTTGAATTTTGATCTAAGCGAATATATTCCTGGATATTCACCGACTGATGTCGTGTACCATCCAATCCCTTCGTATTATCAATTTGGTGAGGAATTGTACTTTAACATATTTACTTCAACGAAAGTATATAATTTCAGCCTGAATTTAAAATCATTTAGCTTACAATTGAAACACACTTATATTTCCACTTTACCGAGTACTGGGTTGAGCATTGATAATCATAAAATCCAATGGGTTCCCAATAAATTCAATGCTTTTTTAGCGATGGATGTTCAAACGAATAAGATTGATTTGTATGAAAATGGTAGTATAAAAAGCATCCCTACTCCGTTTATTGATTACACAAAAGTGTTGATAAACGGTAATATGAGTTACGGTGATTTCAAATATGAGTCTGAAACGAATACAATTTACATGTTGTGTAATGGATATTTATTCGCTCGAAAACTTTAAAAACTTCTGAAAGTATGCGCAAAATATCAGTTTTAACCTTGCATTTAATGTTTTTTGTTTTCTGTCTTTTAGGAAATAAAATTCACAGTCAAACAGAATATTTCCCTTCTAAACACGCTGTTCCAGAGGGATATATTTTGAGTAAATTTTGTCCAGATTTAAATCAATTTTCAATCGTTCAACTTGAAGTGGATGATTTTGGAAATATATATGTATTGGGACATGTGCAAACACACCATAATTCTCAAATTGCAAATTTTCAAGCTGCAGAGCTATTTAGCAATTTATCCAACCCTCAAGGGGTTTTTATTGAGCAGAACAATGATAATCCACAAACAGAATTTACATTTCTTGCCAAAATTTCTCCTCAATCTGAACTGTTGTGGATCAATCGAGTGAATTTTGAAATGTATGAATTTTATGTACATCAGAATAAGATCTATTCATTTGTAAAAAACTTTTACGGTGCTTCGTTTCCATCTCTTCCTTTTCAGGTGAGCATTAATAATGAAAATTATCCAGTCACTCAAATGACTACAGATGGTTTAATTGTCTTTGAAAACACATCGGGTGCAGTTCAAAAAGTCTTCCCTCATGGAAATATTCGTAAGTATTATTTTTTCAGCGATAAATTAAATGCTACTATTTCTGCATTCAATGATCATGTCGTTTTTGATGAAAATGAAGAGGTAATAAATGGTTCTTTTGTTACACCATTTAGTGTTTCAACGACCAAAAGAAATAGAAAAAACAACGAACATTATATCTTAAATGGTCAAAACTTTTACCGTGTAGTTGTCAATCAAAACAACCAACTTTCTCAAACTTTAGTAATGAATATAGGTCAAGTTGGAACACCTGGATTTGGAAGTATTAATCAAATTGTAGAACATGATGGATTTTATTACTTTTTCAACACAACTACATTGGGCGACTACAAAGAACTCATCTTAAAATACGATGTTGCTGGTAATCAACTTTTACAAATCAGAGTATGGGATGTTTTTGCTTCCGCAACAGAAGGAATAGATGTCGATTCCGAAGGGAACATCTGGTTAATCACTAAATCTTCGTATTTGAAAATTCAAAATTTCGACAACATTTCAAACACCATTTATTTCACTAATAATAAACAACTGGAGGTCTCTCCATCCTTGGTAAAATTTAATGGGATTTCTGGTGAACCTTTGTTTTCATATAAAATTGGTCTCAACACTGCCGGGGCGTCGGATGTTGTGCCCGTAAAAAACCATGTGTTTATAAATCCAGCTAAAAGTAAAATTTTCACAACAATTTTCTCTGATAAAGACTTTTTCTTGATCCCACGAGAAGATACATACGATTATATATCTTCTGAAATTCAGTGTGTTAATGGAAATTCTAATGCAGGACATCTTGGAATTGTTTGGTATGATTTATCCAATATGCCCATTTTAGAAGTAGATGAAATCAAGGAGATGATTGCATTTCGAGTGTATCCGAATCCTTCTTCGGGCAATTTCACCTTAGCATTTGAAGGCTTTGATGAACGAACGTTTACCTTGTATGATGCTGCGGGAAAACAAATCGATTTCATTCATGGTCAATCTTCGCCTGTACATGTAAATTATACTTTACAAAGTGGTATTTATTGCATCAAAGAAAATCAAACTGGTCAAAATCTTAAAATCGTTATCACTCATGAATAAGAAATTTATTTTTATAGCAATATTGCTTGTAACATGCTTCTTCTCTTGCAAGAAAGTGAATAGAAGCGAAAAGTTAGACCTTATTTTTCTAACAACTAAAGATGTTAACTACGGTGCCGTTTATCACTGGAAAAAGGACCAGGAAGGTTTTAGTCCGATTAATGATATTTTAAACGCAGGTTTATTATACATGGATAAACAATTAAGAATCTCCGAAGATCGCAAGTTTTTGATGTTTGAAACCGAAAATTTCAAATCAAAGATTTACGACATTCAAAGTGCTTCCGTTGTTCGAGAAGTTCCTAATTATGTTGACTTTGATTTCAATACCTCAAATCAAGATTTGTATTACATCGAATGGGCAGGTGATTCGTACATTAATCGAACAGGTGCTTCGGGGTCATCCATTCTTTACGATGCTGGCAATGGAATCCAATGTGTGCGTTATTACCTTAAAAACAATTCAATTTTGGCAGCAAGACAAGGTAAACTTAGAGAAATCGATGCTGCAACAGGTCAAGTACTATTTGAATCAAATGATATTGGTGTCGGTAAGTTTTCTGTGTACGGGAACTTTATCGTTTACATTTCCAACAATAAAGTGTGTGTGTACAACTTAATTGACAAAGTCAAGCAAGAACTTCCTGAAAGCGATGGGGCTGTAACTGCCTCTATCTCTCCGGATTTCAAACGAGTTGCATATTGTCGTTACACAGATGGATACCGTGATATTGTAACAAGTGATTTGGATGGTAAAAATCGTTATGAAATTACAGCCGAGTACATCAAAAAAGACAACATCAACAAAGGGGGAGCTGATGAAACTCCGTTTTGGTTTGATGAAAATTGGCTAACCTACGGAAATGGTCACATTGTGCTTATAAAAGACAAGGATAGGCTTAAAACAAAGATCATCCGCGACAGTGAAAAAGCCCGTTGTTATGGCTTTCCAATTGTTATAAAGTAACGCTTAATTTATACCATAAAAGGTATAAAACATACTAAATATTATTAAAATATACCCATAATGGTATGAATTATCAATATTTTTGTATATTTGTACTTTAAAGGGTATAAAAATGCAAGAAAAACTCAGCGATTTAAGCAAACACATCAAGTTAAAACGCAAGCAAAATCGTTTGACGCAAACTGAATTGGCTTTAAAAGCTGGTGTTGGTTTGCGTTTTATTCGAGATTTAGAACAAGGAAAAAACACCTTGCGCATGGATAAAGTGAACGATGTGTTGCGTTTGTTTGGAGAACATTTGGGTCCGGTTGCCATGAATAGAGATGATTTAATTAATCTACAATAAGCATGGAAAGAAGCGGAAAAGTGCTTTTCAAGGAGAAATTTTGTGGCATCATTTCTGAAAATGAACAAGGATACTTTTTTCAATACGATGAGTTTTACTTGAACGACAAGGATGCACGTGCAATAAGTTTAACGTTCCCCTTGCGAAAAGAAGTGTTTCACAGCAACACCTTGTTTTCGTTTTTCGATGGTCTAATTCCTGAAGGTTGGCTATTGGACATTGCAGAACGAAATTGGAAAATAAATTACAGAGACAGAATGGGCTTACTTTTAAGCTGTTGTAAAGATTGCATTGGAGCAGTAAGTGTACAAAACAATGAAAAATTTTAAAAAGAAATATTTAGCAAGAAAGGCACATTTTACGTACGAAGTAAATGAGCCAACTGCCTTTTTCGGAAAGCGTTGCTTGCATTGTTATGAACCTTTGCACGAAGCAGATACAGAAGTACATCAAGCTTGCAACAAACGGTTTTACGGACAACTCAAAACTCCGCAACTCAATTACAAACTAGAAAATTTACAAGACTTAGCTACACAAGTTATCCAAAGTCAAATGGCTGTCACAGGTGTTCAAGCAAAGGTTTCCTTAAGTTTATATCGAAAAGAAGAAAAAAATCTTACCAAAAAACTAACAATAGTTGGTCTTTATGGCGATTACATCTTAAAACCACCTTCGGAATATTATCCAGAGTTGCCAGAACTAGAAAGCGTTACCATGCACATGGCAGCTGCTTGTGGCTTGCAAGCTGTACCGCATAGTTTAATCCGTTTGGAAGATGAAACTTTGTGTTACATCACAAAACGTGTCGATAGAACGCGAAAAGGCAAGCTCCACATGGAAGATATGTGCCAATTGAGTGAACGTTTGACGGAAGATAAATACAAAGGTAGCCACGAACAAGTTGCTAAATTATTACTGAAATATTCAGCGACTCCCTTGTTGGATGTCAGCAATTTTTACGAATTGGTGTTATTTAGTTTCTTTACGGGAAACAGCGACATGCACCTAAAAAACTTTTCCCTCTTGGAAAAAGAAGGGGTGGGAATGAGCTTGAGTCCAGCGTATGATTTGGTTCCTACAGCCTTGGTAAACGAAGCAGACACGGAAGAATTAGCCTTGACCTTGAATGCCAAGAAACGGAAATTAAAATACGCAGATTTTTTGGCTGCTTACGAACTTTGCGGTTTGAATAAAAAAATCTTGGATAATACTTTGGAATTGTTTGAATATGCAAAGCCCGAAATGTTGGAAGTCCTTGAAAAAAGCTTCGTTGGTGATGCTTTTAAAATCAAGTATTCACAATTAATTGAAGAAAGATACAAGCAGCTTGGATTGAGGTAAAAAAATTGATTCTTTATGCAATTTGCGTAAAATTACGTAAAATTACGTAAAAATGTTCCTTTTAATTTCTATATTTTTGCCTCATGAAATTAATGAGTCATGAAAAATAAAATGAAAAAAACTATAATAAAAACGATTTCAATTTGCTTGATATCATTTAATTCCTTTACACAAGAAAATTTTCAATGGTTTTCATTAATGAACATATATCAAGGGCAAAATTCAATTGAAAATCAAAATACGGGTGAAATAACTGTTGATTCACCAAGGAAATTTGGATGGCTAGACATTCATTTTGTTAGTACATTTAAATCAAATTTTTACTTTGATCTTCAAGGTGCAGGAGTTGAACTTCTTGTTCCGCCTACAAGGCCATACAGTGTTGGTCTTTTTGACGCTAGTGCTGGGAAAACATTTAACAAAAATAGACCTGTAAAAATTGGTCCTTTGGAATTTCGTTTTGGTGCAGGTTTAAATCTTGGCTTTCGATTTTTTGACAATCGAAATTCTTTCTTGGCCTATGGGATTAATTTTCATTCATTTTTAGATATAGGAGATCGTTTTCAAATGCTTTATATAAATTCTAGTTCAATGGGATATAATGCAAAATATGAAGATATTTCAAGAAAATTACATGAACTATATATTTTCTACAATATCAATAAATTAGTACAAATATCATTATGTCCTTTTATTGATAAAAATAAATTTATAGAACAACCTTATCTTGAAAATGAGCATCTACATAAATACATGGGGTTTAAAATTGGATTGGTTGGTAAAATAATAGATTATTAAAAGTTTAATCATTTTACGTAAATTTACTTAGATCCATTTTTTTAAATGCTATTAATTTTGTTTCATAATTAATAATTACAGTCATGAAAATTCAAAACACACTTTTAATCGCAGGACTTGTTGCAAGTTCTTTGTCAGCTTTTGGTCAAGATAAAAGAAATTACGTTTCACCTACTGACCCAGATTTAAGAATAGATAAAAAATACGATGATCCAAGAAGAGCTAGCTACAATGTTGCTGGAAACGTCGGGGTTGATATTTCTACATTCTCTGGTGGGATTTATGGTGAAGTGGCAGGGTCTTATTCCCCAAAAAGATTTACTTTTAAAGCTTCTTATGCATTTGATGTAAGTAATTCTGATTTTATTAGTAAAAGTACATTAATGGAAAAAGCTAATGCTTATAGAAACTTAAACTTAGCTGCGTATTTTAATTTTAAAGATGAAACAACTTCTACAAATGTTGCACCAACAGTTGGAGTAGAAATTCTTGATAAAAGCACCTCTGGTAATGTAGTTACAACAACATTTTACGCTTTTAAAACAGATTTTGAAGTACAAAGCAGAAAAACTAGAGGTATTGGAGTAACAATAAACAACATGGCTTCTAATGTTTTTTATGATGCTGCAAAAGCTGATTCTACTTATGATTTTATTAGTCTTGCAAATAATGCAGCCATTCCTTCAGGTTTTGTTTTACCTTTTTCTTCCACAGTTATAGGATTATCTTATTCAATGGGTGATTTTACAAGTTACAAAACATTTTTTAACTACAAAAATTATCCAAGACTCAAATTAAAAAGAACTTCATTTAAATTGGTGAATTTTGACTTATTATTTGCTCCCTCAATTTCAGAAAACGAGTTTATTTATTTTCAAAATGCTGGCTCAACAAGCTTTAGTGAATTAAAAATTGAAGATATAAAGAAAAGAAGACTTGGCTTTAAAATAGGAGTTAGCACGAATGAGTTTTATAAAATTATCAAAAAACCAGGTTTATACATGAATGGAGAAATAGGTTTACGCCCAGGAATTTTCCCAAGAAAAGCTGGAGACCCTGAAAGTAGTAAATTTGTAAATAGCATTTTTTCCCAGCCGTTTTACATGAAATGGGGAATTGGGATTACTTTTTAAAATATACACAACTAAACTTCATATTTATAATTGGTTTAAAAAGAGGAACGGTAAATGTTCCTCTTTTTTGTAAGTAAAATAAGTAATTAAACGTATTCTTTTTTCAAAAAAGACCCTTAACTTTGAGAAAAAAAACACTATGAAATTCAATTTAAAAAAGAATTTACTTTTAATATTCGTTTTTGTTTGTACACTTGGCAACGCTAAAGATGAATTTGGTTTACTTTGGGAGCCTGTTGTTGTTATGGACAATCAACTTTTCCCTTCTTACATTTGGGCAAATGCCTCTCGAAATATTGGTGAAAACCCAGAGAAAAACCTTTCTGAAGCTGAAAAAAAATTAAAAGGCGATCGAGAAGGTCAATTGGGTTTTAAGTTTACAAATTTAAACTCAAAGGCGTATTCCATAAAGGTTGAAATTGAGTCTTCAGCCATCATGGAAAAAACGATTTATGAAACTTTTGCTGATAAAAGCTTGGTTGAATTTAATATTTTTCCCGAAATTTCATACAAGTTTGATGTTTTACAAGCTAACAAAGAACCAAAGCCAATTAGCGTAAAATTTACAGTTTTTGTAAACGGAAAACTAGAAGGTAGTAAAACACAAAACATCATTCTTCGCTCTATCAATGATTGTCCTTTTACCTTCATCGAAAAAGATAATTCCTTGAAAGACCTAAATTTCATGTATGCAGCTTATGTCAATGAAAATAATCCACGCATCGCGAATGAAATTTTACCAGCAATTTTAAAGCAAGGGGTCATTTCTTCCATTATTGGTTATCAAGGCACAAAGGTTGATGTTTACGAGCAAGTTTTTGCGGTTTGGAATTATTTCAAATCAAAAGGTGTTGTATACAGTAGTTTAAATTCACCGAATCAAAAAATCAATACAGAAGCTAGACCTTTTATCAAATATCAATTTGTGAGAACCTTAGATGAATCACTTAATTCTTCGCAGGCAAATTGCGTAGATGGGACAGTTGCAATGGCTTCAGTCTTATACAAAATGGGCATTGAACCGGTAATTGTAACCACACCAAATCATTGTTTTTTGGGATTTATTTCAGACAAAGAGGCAGGAGATATTGATTTCATTGAAACAACATCATTAGGAACAAAATTTGGAGAAGAAGATTTAAAAGCTGTCGCAGAATTAGATTGCTACGATGCTAGTTTTGACTCTGATTATTATACAAGTTACAGAAGTTTCCTAATGGCAGTTTACCAAGGAAGAGTAAATTACAATCAGGACAAAGATTTATTCAATGCTTACAATGCAATAGTTCGTTTTGATTTAATCATGCAAGGCAAAGAAAATGAAATCATTGACAAAGCACAATACCGCTGGTTTACGGTTTCAAATTACAGAAAAGAAGGTTTGATGCCAATCAGTTTGAAGTAAAAAAATAAAGACAAGGCAGATTTTGACAATTGAGAGATCTTTCAAGCCATCATAAATTTTCTCCTCCAATTTAGCTTTATAGTTTGATTTTAAATCCGAGCTGAAAATCCCGACTTGTACCATTTATTTTCATTCTTGCACCTTCCGTCGTTGGAACATTTAATCCACTATAATTGTAGGTGGCTTCACTCGCTTTTATTAAACCAAATTGTTGTCTGTAATTCATCGTAAAATAGAAATTATTAACAATTCTAAAGTCTTTAGATACGCCAAGGTAGCAGGAAGCTAAAATATTTGATTTTATGCGACTTTGTGAATTGTATTCTATGTGAAATACTTCATTGCCAATTGTGCCCGAAGATACACCACCACTTCCCCAAGAAGACAAACCATTCTCCAAATTTCGGGCATTGTGGTAACCAATAGAAAAACCCGAGTGAAAGTTTAATACATTATAATTGTTTTTTAAAGTCCATCTGTAAAGTCCACCAACAGATAATTGATAAGCATAAAAAGCATTTCCGCCACTACTTCCATATTCGTAAACATTAAATTTACTGACATCCCAAAAAGTTTGAGAATGAAATCCAATTTCTCCGTAAAAATTATTTTTTAATCCTTTTTCAATTGAAATTCTTGGCAAGAATGAAGCAAATCCACCTTTCATTAAGGTCGATCCAGGATCTGATTCAATTAAATTCATACCAATCCCTAATCCTCCAGCGAAACTTATGAATGTACTTTTAGGATCGATGAAACGATTTTCTTTTTTAATCAATCTTTTTGCAGATTTTTTATCCAAATTGTTCTCCAATTTTAATTGATTTAAACGAGATAATCGTTTGTTGCCAGTCATTGTATAAGCCAAAGCAAGGTTAAAATAATTTCCTCGATTGAAATATTCTCCCTTTGAACTTCCATCGTAAATCGAATATGTTCCCGAGTAAGCATTTTTAAAAGAATATTCAAAATTCATTTTTAATGCTAAAATGTCTTTGTTTTTAAGGTTTTTTGTTATCTCTGTTCCAAGTGTTAAATAGGGTTTGGCGCTATTCGTAAATTGGATGTCAAAATCATACAATTCTGAATTCGTTTCACCTGTAATGTCATAATTTCCTGCAGAATAACCATAGCTGCTACCTCCGTAGTGATTTATACCTCCTCCAAAATTAAATTTTAAGCCATACTTTTCGTTCAATGTTTTGTGATAAGATGCTAAAAGTTCATATTTCGTAAATGCTTTATAGTTTATTCTAGAAAAATAGCCCCAATTGTCAGTCCCTTGAAATGAATCAAAACTTCTAACTTTCATATTTATCGGTAAAAACCCCAAACCAAAGCCTCCTGAAATTGAAAATTTGGAATTTAAAATTCGCGTATAATGAAAATTTAATCCATGAGCAATTCCATATACTCTTTCTGGAGATTTGTCTCCAATAATTAATTTTGACGAACTAGCATTCAAACCATTTATTAATGAAAATGTAAAATGGTTTTTGGACTTCCCCTCTAAATTTTGACCAAATCCAAAAATAGATATCATCATCGTTAATGGAATTAAAATATGGTTTTTCATAATTTGCATTTTAGTATATTAAAACGTAAGTTTTCAAAATTTATTTAAATATAACAATTTTTTTAAGAATTTTTAGTAATTTTGCCTTAGTTCTTTAAAATCATAAGCTTATCAAAATTCAATTTTTTTAAGCGAAACTTATTAAGAAAGGTGGAGGGATAAGGCCCTACGAAACCTTGGCAACCAACTATAAGTCCCGATTAATCGGGATTGGAAAACCGGTGCCAAATCCTATCAGTAATTTGACTGAAAAGATAAGTGTTTGTTCATCAACCCTCTTAATTTGTATGTTTTAAAGTATAAATTAGATATTATGAGCAAAATAGAAGAAATCCTAAAAAAAAGAATTCTTGTTTTAGACGGAGCAATGGGTACGATGATTCAACGTCATAAACTCGAAGAAGAAGATTTTCGCAAAGGCTGGTTTGAAAATCACCACAAGCCTTTAAAAGGAAACAACGATTTACTTTCCTTGACACGTCCTGAAATCATAGAAGATATTCACCGTCAATATTTTGAGGCAGGTGCAGATATCGCTGAAACAAATACTTTTTCTGGAACAACCATCGCGCAAGCGGATTATGATCTAGAATTTGCAGTGTATGATATTAATTTTCATTCAGCAAAAATTGCCAAAAAAGTTGCAGATGAATTCACAGCGCTCAATCCTGATAAACCGCGTTTTGTTGCCGGTTCAATTGGTCCAACAAACCGAACTGCAAGCATTTCTCCAGATGTAAATGATCCTGGATTTAGAGGGATTACCTTCCAAGAATTGGTAACTGCTTACAAACAACAAGTAAATGCCTTGATGGATGGTGGAGTTGATATTTTGTTAGTTGAAACTGTTTTTGATACCTTAAACGCAAAGGCTGCCTTGTTTGCAATAGATGAGGTTTTTGAAGAACGTAATAAGAAATTGCCAATTATGGTTTCTGGTACTATTACCGATCAATCTGGAAGAACCTTGACTGGACAAACAACTGAAGCATTTTTGATTTCAGTTTCTCACATGCCATTGCTAAGTATTGGTCTAAACTGTGCCTTAGGAGCTTCCATGATGCGTCCTTATTTGCAGATTTTGGATAAAGAATCTCCCTTCGCCGTTTCAGCACATCCAAACGCAGGTTTACCAAACGAGTTCGGTCAATACGATGAAACTGCAGAACTCATGGGTGAACAAATCAAAACCTTTTTGGATGAGCACCTTGTAAACATCATCGGTGGCTGTTGCGGAACAACTCCGGCACATATCAAAGTGATAGCGGATTTGGCGAAAAAGTATGAACCTCGTAAAATAGAGAATGTAGAATTAAAAGTGGAGAATTGAGAATTTATTATTAAATTAGATTTCACTTTTAAACTAAACATTATGAAAGAAAATTTTTTAAAAACGAAAAGTTATTCATTTGCTCTTGACTCCATTTCTCTCTACAAACAATTGATAGAAAAAAAAGAATTCATTTTGAGTAAACAATTAGTAAGATCAGCAACTTCAGTTGGAGCTAACATTCGTGAAGCAAATAATGCTCAAAGTCCAGCTGATTTCATTCACAAATTATCGATTTCTTTAAAAGAATGTGGTGAATCTCAGTATTGGTTAGAATTACTATTAGATTCTAATTATTTAAATAAAAATGAATTTGACAATTTGTATTCAAAGTCAAATGAAATTCATAAAATGCTTTCCAGTAGTATTTTAACAACGAAACAAAGAACAAATAAAATCTAAATTTTAAGGATGTGGATTGAATACGGAACAATATTCTCAATTCTACATTCTTCATTCTAAATTATTATGAATTTACCCCCATTAAAATTATCCGGTCTTGAGCCATTGGTTGTAACGCCAGAATCAAATTTCATCAACATAGGTGAACGCACCAACGTAACTGGCTCACGTGCTTTTTTGCGCATGATTCAAGAAAATCGCTTTGAAGATGCTCTTTCTGTTGCCTTGGAGCAGGTTGAAGGTGGTGCGCAAATCATCGATGTGAATATGGATGAAGGAATGATTGACGGTAAAGAAGCGATGGTTAAATTTTTGAATTTGATGGCTTCTGAACCAGATATTTCGCGTATTCCAGTGATGATTGACAGTTCGAAATGGGAAATCATTGAAGCTGGTTTGCAATGCATTCAAGGAAAAGGTATTGTAAACTCAATTTCCTTGAAAGAAGGAGAAGAAAACTTCATTGCTCAAGCCAAAAAAATCAAACGTTACGGTGCAGCAGTAATTGTGATGGCTTTTGATGAACAAGGTCAAGCGGATTCGTATGAACGAAGAATTGAAATTTGCGAACGCTCTTACCGTGTTTTGGTAGATAAAGTAAATTTCCCAGCTCAGGATATTATTTTCGATCCAAATATTTTCCCTGTGGCAACGGGCATGGACGAACACAATAACAATGCCTTGGATTTTTTCAGAGCGACAAAATGGATTCGTACAAATCTGCCAGGTGCGCATGTAAGTGGTGGTGTTTCAAATGTTTCTTTCTCATTTAGAGGAAATAACAAAGTGCGTGAAGCCATGCATTCCGTGTTTTTGTATCATGCAATCAAAGAAGGAATGGACATGGGAATTGTGAATCCAACGATGATTGAGATTTACGACGATATCCCGAAAGATTTGTTGGAACATGTGGAAGATGTGATGTTGAATCGCAGACCTGACGCTACTGAAAGATTATTAGAATTTGCGGAAACAGTGAAAGGCGATGCCACTAAGAAAGAAGTGGATTTATCGTGGAGAAATGTTTCTGTGCAAGAACGATTAAAACATGCCTTGGTAAAAGGAATCGTTGAATTTATTGACGAAGACACGGAAGAATGCAGAAAATTATATGCGCGACCAATTGAAGTGATTGAAGGTCCATTGATGGATGGAATGAACGTGGTTGGAGATTTATTCGGTAGCGGAAAAATGTTCTTGCCACAAGTTGTAAAATCTGCTCGTGTAATGAAGAAAGCTGTTGCCGTTTTACTTCCTTATATTGAGGCCGAAAAAAATGGAAAAAGTTCCTCAGCAGGAAAAGTCTTGATGGCAACTGTAAAAGGCGACGTTCACGACATTGGAAAAAATATTGTGGGTGTTGTTTTAGGCTGTAATAACTATGAAGTGATCGATATTGGTGTGATGGTTCCAACGGAAAAAATCATCGAAACTGCCATCAAAGAAAATGTGGATGTGATTGGATTAAGTGGTTTGATTACTCCTTCTTTGGATGAAATGGTGCATGTTGCTAAAGAAATGGAACGTGCTGGCTTGTCGATTCCTTTGATGATTGGTGGTGCGACAACTTCACGAGTTCATACTGCCGTAAAAATTGAACAAAATTACACCAAAGGACAAACGGTTCACGTCTTAGATGCTTCTCGAGCAGTTACAGTTGTGGAAAGTTTATTGGGACACAAAAAAGACGATTTTGTCAATGAGCTAAAAGCAGATTATCAAAAACTACGCGAACACCACGAAAAGCACCGTTCAGAAAAGAATTTACTTTCTTTAGAACAAGCACAAAAAAATAAATTCCAAATTGAATGGAAGGCTGAAGATATTGCGAAACCAAAAGAATTGGGCGTTAAGGAATTGAAAGCTTATCCCTTACATAAATTAGTTCCTTACATCGATTGGACACCTTTTTTCCAAACGTGGGAACTGCACGGAAAATATCCGAATATTTTAGAAGACGAAGTGGTTGGAGTGGAAGCAACAAAACTTTTTGCTGATGCACAAGAAATGTTGCAGAAAATTGTCAGTGAAAAATGGTTGCAAGCGAATGCTGTATTTGGTTTATTTCCAGCGAATGCGATTGGAGATGATATCGAAATTTATACCGATGATTCGCGTTCAAAAATACAAGCTGTTCAATACAGTTTACGTCAACAAACAACAAAAGCGCAAGGAGTTCCGAATATTGCCTTAGCAGACTTTATTGCACCTAAAGAAACGAATTTTGCTGATTATTTGGGTGCCTTTGTTGTCACAACGGGCCTTGGCTTAGACGAAAAAGTAGCTGAATTTGAAAAAGACCACGATGATTATTCTTCTATTTTGCTAAAAGCACTTGGAGATCGTTTGGCAGAAGCTTTTGCGGAACATTTGCACGAATTGGTTCGTAAAGATTATTGGGGCTACGCGAGCGACGAAAACTTACAAAACGACGATTTAATCAAAGAAAAATACCGTGGAATTCGTCCTGCACCAGGATATCCAGCTTGTCCAGACCACACCGAAAAAGTAACTTTATTTGAAATCTTAGATGCAACGAAATTGAGCGGAGTAAGTTTAACTGAAAGTTTAGCGATGTATCCAACAGCCTCTGTTTCAGGTTGGTATTTTGCGCATCCACAAGCCAAGTATTTTGGATTAGGAAAAATCACTAACGAGCAAGTGAAATCCATTGCTGAACGAAAAGGAAAGTCGTTTGAAGAAATGGAACGCTGGTTGGGAAGTGTGATTCTTTAAGATTTACTGGCAAATAGTGAAAAGCGTCATCATTAGGATTCAAAAACTCAAGTTTTTATAAAGATATTTCATAAGATAGAAATAGTTTAAATTTTTAGAATTTGAACTTTATCCACAATAAGCACATTTTTGTAACCTTGAATTTCCAAGAGTTAAATTGTTTCAATAGGTTTATTAACAATTTAAATAACACAAATTGTATTTTTGTCGATAATTTTTGTATTTTTGTCGAAAATAATAACTTTTATTAACAATTTCCGTTACAAAGTTAAGCATAGTTTCGTCTATGTTTTTAATTTTGAATCTTAAATGAAAATAATTATGAAACACATTTTAAGTTTTATTGTTGTATTGATTAGCTTTTTTAGTTTTTCCCAAACAGCAGTAATTTCAACACCAGATGCGTTAGTTTGTGTTGGAGAATCAGCATGCTTTTCAACATCTACTTCAATTCCTGGTCCTTCTCCTTTGGTAAATAGTATTTGGAGTATTTTTGATCCAAATGGTACTCCAATAAGTGGTACATCTCAACCTGGCCAAGATTTTTGTATCGACAATCCCATTCCTGGAGTGTATCGCGCTGGGGTAATTAATCAATATCAAAATGGTTCTGCTGTAGGTGCTCCTTTACAAGATGTCTTAACAGTTGTTCCAGGTGTCAATGCGGCAATCGGTGCAGCAGTAAATAGCTGCAATGTTCCATTTGGTGTTACTTATGATGTTTCAAGTTCTACTCCTGGTTCAACTTTTGTTTGGACTTTCGAAAATGGAAATCCAGGAACTTTCACAGGTGCTAATCCACCAATGATAAATTATACAACACCAAATGATTATGATGTCACTTTAGTTGTAACAGACCCAGTTACTGGTTGTTCCGCAACAGCTACAAGAACAATGAATGTATCTAATTATGAAACTGCAATGATTTTGCCAACGGAAGCTTGTGTTGGAGAATCAGTTACTTTTAATGATAATTCAACCGTTGGTGTTAATTCTTGGACATGGTCAGCTACCCCTGGTGTTGCAGTAATAGGTGCAGCCACATTTAGTTCTGCGAACGATCAAAATCCTTCTGTATCCTTTAGTGGTCCAGGAGTATATACAATAAATTTATCCTCTAGTAATAGTGCGGTTCCATGTAATAGCACAGCTACTGGTATAATTACTATAAATGCTTTACCTCCAGTTCCAACTTTTACACAGGGAGCTCAGTCAGCTGATTGTGCACCTGCTATTGTTCCTTTTACAAATACGACTAACCCTGCAGGATTGACTTTTGCTTGGAATTTCGGAAATGGAACTCCTATTTTTACTGGTGCAAATCCAACTCCACAAGTGTACTCTGGAAATGGAACTTTTACACCATCAGTTACAGTAACAAATCAAGATGGTTGTACCGCTAGTGCCTCAGGAACTCCAATAGTTTTAAGTTCACCAATTGCTAATTTTAAGGTGGATTTAAAAGATGGTTGTGAAGGCCAAAACATTCAATTTACAGACCTTTCAACAACATCACCTGCAGTTAATCAATGGATTTGGAATTTTGGCGATGGTTCACCACTTTCTAATACACAAAACCCAACACATACCTATTTGTGTGGTATCTATGATGTAACCTTAATAATTGTTAGCGGTACATGTCGTGATACTGTTGTATTATCTGATGGTGCGATTCCTAATGCTTCTGGTTATGAAACATCTTCTACGGGTGCTCCAAACTTGTTGTTAAAATATGGTACACATACTGTTCCTGATTTCACTCAAGACCATAAAAATGATTGTATTAAAAAACCTTTTGAATTTGAAGATATTACAAATATTGCGTGTCCTCATGATGATACTGATATTCAAAGACAATGGTTTTTCAATGAGACTCCAGAAGGAACAACTGAAACTTATACAAAACAATTTACTGACACCATGCAAAACATTAGTGTTGGGAACGGTCTCCCTGGAACTGATGTTTGGTTAGAAATAAATTTTAGAGGTTGTAGAGATACGACAAAAAGATTAAACCAAATTTATATTTCGGCTCCAATTTCTAAGTTTCAAGCGGGAGTAAGTTTATTTTGTGATACAACAAATTTAGGTATTCCAAACCAAACAGGTGCCGTTGTTAACATTGATGATTCTCAATCAATTTATGGGCATGGCTTTACTGCTTCTACGCAGGTACTTGATTCACTTATTCCAAGTCAAGCGGATGATGATGTTGTGTTAATTTACAGATGGGGTGATGGAACAACAGATCTAGTCGAAGAAAATGATTTGTTTTTAGATGATAATCCAACTTTGGGTGGTGATAACGGAGGTGGAGTAGATCCAGCCAATGTAAATTTAAATGCTCAAACTACCGGTGTGCCAGTGGCTCATACTTACTTACAATACGGTACTTATCAAATTACTCAGGTAATTGAAAACAGAACGACAGGATGTATTGATAGTACAACTGCAACAATAAACGTTTCTTGGATTTCAACTGATTATGTTTTTGACGAAGCTCCTTTGAATCAAGTATTCTTTGATGACCGAGATTCAGTTTGCGTTGGAAGTCCATTTAACATGATTCCTCGTTTTGATAGTCCAGATATCGAATTTACACACAATAGTCATGGGCCAGTTTCACATAACTTTACTTCTACTAATGGATCTTTCTCTGGTTCATCGGGTACAGGTTCTTCAATTAGTGCACCAGGTATTGTTCCAATCACCTTAACAACTACTAATGCGGTTGGGTGTTCAGCTACTGCCTTTGGACAAATGACGGCTCTTGCTCTTCCAATTGCAAATTTCTCTTTAACCGATGTGAGTGGTTGTGTTGGAATTCCATATCCAACTCAAGCGACCAATGCTTCTTCTCATGCACCCGGTGGATATACACTTGGAAGTAATACAACAGGATGGTCAGCTACTGACGGATTTACGTGGACAATAAACGGTGGAACTCCTTTGGTAACAGGCAACTACAATGAAACAGCTCCTACGAACGTGAATCAAAACACAACATACACCTTAGTTGCGGAAGATGCATTTGGATGTGTTTCAATTCCATTCTCGGCCTCAGCGATTGTTAATCAGCCAAATGCAGGTTTAAACATCGCGGGTCAGGTTTGTAATAGTGATATTGCGAATGGTTTAATTACCTTTACTGGAAATGGAAACATTAACCCAGCAACTGGTTATACTTGGATAATCGATGGTACTCAACTTCCAGCCTCTGGTTTATCAAGTATTCCTTTTCCTCCAACTTGGGAAATTACAGATCCTGCGATTACTTCTGCAATTCATACTGTTGGCCTAATTGTTGAGGATGTGGAAGGTTGCCGAGATACATTACAACCAGCACAATCTATTACAATTATAGCACCTCAGGCTGCTTTTACATATACTGCACTAGGAACTTCAACAGGTCAAAATAATGAATTTACTTGTCCACCTGTTGTACTTAACTTAACGGATGCTTCCATTTCAACTGGAACTCCAGTCTCAAATTGGGCATGGCAATTGAACTTGATTGGTGAACCAAATTTTGGAGAAAATGGTGTTGCAAGTAGTTTAACAAATGAACAAAATCCGCAAGGTATTCAAATTTTGACTCCTGGAACGTACGATCTAAGGTTTATTATTGCGGCTGGTGGTTGTATCGATACTTTATTTACTGATGACTTTTTAGTAATTCAAGGTCCTTCTGGTGATCCACAGATTACCTTAGTTCCTGGTCCTTGTGGGCAAACATTTGATTTTGCATTAACAAATCCTGATCAAGTTGCTAGTTGGACATGGGATTTAGGAGATGGAACTTCAGTGACAAGCGCTGAAGAAGGGGATAATTTATTTAACCACGAATATTCTGGTGTGCAAACTTATTTCACGACAATTACTTTGATTGATGATGTAGGTTGTGCTGTACCATACAAGGATACTGTTGAAATTGCACCAAATGGGGTGGAAGCACTTTTTACAACTAACACGGACGAGATTAATCTTGGGACAAATGTTATTTTTGATGATGCTTCACAGTCATCTTTAGGCAACATCATTGAATGGATCTGGGATTTTGGCGATGGTAGAATTGACACAGTAGCAACTGGAATTGATCAATCTAATCAATATTTTGTAGGTGGAGATGTTACTGTAACTTTGACTGTTCAAGATGATAGAGGTTGTACGGATGATTTTACAAAATCGTTTTATATTGATATCAAATTTGATATGCCAAATGTATTTACAGGTTTAGGTTCTAACGGTCCAAATGCTGATTTAGCTCTTTTTGCAGATGTATTCAAAGATTTCGATATTACAATTGTGAATCGTTGGGGTAATGTTGTTTACGAGGGCAAAAGAGATGTTAGTAAACCGAGATATTTGTGGAACGGTATTGATCAAAGTAGTAGTAAGCTTTGCAATGAAGGGACATATTTTTACACCTTGAAAGGTACCTTAAAAAATGATGAGCCAATTAATGTTAATGGTTTTGTTACTTTAATCGGAACTTTAGGTAAATAATATTTAAAATTGTATAATAGTAAAGTGCTTATCGAAAGGTAAGCACTTTTTTTGTACCTTTGTTTTTACAAATCAGCTATCGCCTGCTACGGTAGGAGGAAAGTCTGGGCAGTGCAGAGCATCGTACTTCCTAACGGGAAGGATTCGTGTAAACGAAGACAGAAAGTGCCACAGAAAGGAAAACTACCCCGAACTTGTTTGGGGAAAAGGTGAAAAGGCGAGGTAAGAGCTCACCGTCTAATTAGTGATAATTAGTGCAAGGTAAACCTTACGAACTGAAAGACCATGTAAACTGGGGATTTCCGATTTTTCGGATAAAAGGGCTGCTCGTCCAACTCAGAGGGTAGGTCGATTGATTCCGATTGTGAAGTCGGAACTAGAGAAATGATAGCTAAACACTTTCTTCTTGAATTTGTTGAAACAGAACCCGGCTTATGATTTGTTTTTTTAACCTGCAAAAATTTTGCAGGTTTTTTTTTGAAAAAATGTTTGCATATTTATTTTTTATTATTATCTTTGATTAATAAATAATCATTTTTAGTATTAAAAAATAAGCAAAAATCAAATGAAACACTTAAAAATAGGCGATCAAGCACCAAAATTTGAGGCAAAAAATCAATTAGGTGAAATCATTAAATCAACAGACTTTGAAGGCAAAAAGTGGGCAATTTATTTTTATCCAAAAGATTTGACACCAGGATGCACCACTCAAGCGTGTAATATTAGAGATAATTACTCCATTTTAAAAGAAAAGGGGATTTCAATTATTGGTGTTAGTATGGATGATGAAAGATTACATCAACGTTTTATTGAAAAGTTTGATTTGCCTTTTCCCCTTATTTCTGATACAGATAAAAAGGTAATCGAATTATTTGGAGTATGGGGTACCAAAAAATTTATGGGAAAAGTTTACGATGGTATTCACCGTACAACCTTTATTATGAATGAGAAAAATAGCATTATTGGTATCATTGAAAAACCCAAAACAAAGGCGCATAGTGAAGAAATTTTAGAAATTTTTGAAAATAATTAGCAGAACGTAAATAGATTACGTACTAGTGCTCGTAACTTTGTAGCATAAATAATCACAGTAGGTTTAAAACTTTTTGAAACGAGGAAGAATTAGACCACTTTTTACAAATAAAAACAAATAGATATGTCAGTTAAAAAAGAAGTAAACACAGAAAAATTAAAAGCTCTTCAACTAACAATGGAAAAGCTTGACAAAACTTACGGAAAAGGTACCGTTATGAAATTAGGTGACGAACCAGTAGAACATTTAGAAGTAATTCCTTCTGGTTCGCTAACCTTAGATTTAGCTCTAGGAGTTAACGGTTATCCGAAGGGAAGAATTGTTGAAATATATGGTCCTGAATCATCTGGGAAAACAACCTTGGCAATTCATGCTATTGCGGAAGTTCAAAAACAAGGTGGAATTGCAGCTTTTATTGATGCAGAGCACGCTTTTGATCAATTTTATGCTCAAAAATTAGGAGTTGATATTGATAATTTACTTATTTCACAACCAGATAATGGGGAACAAGCTTTAGAAATTGCGGATAATTTAATTCGTTCCGGAGCAATTGATTTAATTGTGATTGATTCAGTTGCTGCTTTAACTCCTAAAGCTGAGATTGAAGGTGAAATGGGTGATTCTCAAATGGGACTTCAAGCAAGATTGATGTCAAAAGCTTTGAGAAAATTAACTGGTTCGATTTCAAAAGCAAAATGCTGTTGTATTTTTATCAATCAATTGCGTGATAAAATTGGAGTAATGTTCGGTAACCCTGAAACCACTACTGGTGGAAATGCATTAAAATTTTATGCTTCTGTAAGAGTGGATATCCGAAGAGCAGCTCAAATTAAAGATGGAGAAGAAATAATGGGTAACCATGTAAAAGTGAAGATTGTTAAAAACAAAGTTGCGCCGCCATTTAGAAAAGCTGAATTTGATATTATGTACGGAGGTGGAATTTCTAAAGTCGGTGAAATTATTGATTTAGCTGTTGAATTAAATATTGTGAAGAAAAGTGGCTCCTGGTTTTCTTATGGTGAAACAAAACTAGGGCAAGGCAGAGACGCTGTTAAGACTTTAATTGGTGACAATATCGAATTGATGGATGAATTAGAAAACAAGATTAAAGACGCTCTTGCAGGAAATGATGTTAAGTCATTAATATTGCAAGACTAACTGCATATCGTTTAGTTTAAGCTGGGTAGTTTCTGCCCAGCTTTTTTCATTTAAATCATTTTTATTATAAATTTGTAAGAGAAAACTTAATCATAATTGTATGCAGAAAAATTGTGTAAAAGGTCATAGTTTTTATAAGACCAGCGATTGTCCTGTTTGTCCAATTTGTGAGCATGGAAAAGATGATTTTTTTATTCCAAAATTATCTGCACCAGCAAGGCGAGCACTTGAAAACGCTGGAATTGACTCATTAGAAAAATTGGCAGGTTATTCAGAGGATGAATTGTTGAAATTGCATGGAATTGGAAAAACTACAATTCCAATTTTGCGTGATTTTTTGAATTCTTAGAAGATTAAATTTTAACTTCGATTCGAACTATTGTTGTCTTTGTTTCTTTTTATATTTTTTTTAAAAATTGATAAAAGTTTTATCTCTTTTTTGCTGGAAGAAATATTCTATATCCAACTATTGCATTAGGTTCCTTAAAGTCAAAATACCTGAAAGTTGCTTTTCGAATTTAAATTTTATTTAGACGGATTTAAGGTGCCTTAATACGAAAATAAACCTGACTTAAATAGCAGCTCGTGATTTTAAAAACATTGGTATATTTGGTCTAATTTTTAGAAAATAACTTATGAAAAAATATTACTTTCTTTGAGCCTTTTACTTTCTTTATCGCTGAATGCTCAATATTATGATACTTTGGCGAATCATTTTTCG
Organism: uncultured Chitinophaga sp.; assembly: GCA_964532475.1. Classification (GTDB taxonomy): domain Bacteria; phylum Bacteroidota; class Bacteroidia; order Flavobacteriales_D; family Crocinitomicaceae; genus M2408. The sequence goes on along the minus strand of CAZHLZ010000001.1, from coordinate 43,064 downwards.
GGTTTAACATTAATCAGATCTGCTGGTCAGGGATATATTTCTGGAAATAATGATTATGGAGATAAAGCTAAAATGCAACTATTCGATGCGTCATCTGGTGTTTATGGCCCAGGTCAAATTATAGGCATTTTAATTGCAGCTCCAATCAAATATCGTACTTTTCCAGCTACTTCAGTAGTTTTAGCAATTCGTGAAAACAACAATGGTGTTCCTGGAACGATAATTGGTTGATTCAATGTTACATTAGGTTCGATAGATACAGCGAGCACTGCTTTTATTTATGGTAGTGATTTTTTGTATAATGTTAGTGCTCCTATTCAACTTTGTAATGTTCCTTTAAATGGTTCTTTTTGGGCGGGAATTGAATTGCCCACTACGCTTGGAGATTCAGTTGCAGTTTATACCTCTGAAGAAAATTTTACAGACGCAATTACACACACTGGAGAATTGTGGAGTAATGATACTTTTCATACTTTTGGGGATCCGAATAACTGGGCAAAAAATGTTTCTTTAGCTATTTTTCCAGTTGTACGATTTGCTAATGCTCCTACGCCTTATACTGTATCGTGTTCATCATTACCTTCAAATGGTGGTACCACCGCAGGAGCTGGTGCTTTTTCGCAAGATCAAACTGTAACTGCAACTCCAAATTCAGGTTTTACATTTGTAAATTGGACCATTTCTGGTAATGTCGTAAGTACAGACCCAACTTTCACATTTCCAGCGATTGCAAGTGTTAATTCAGTTGCAAATTTTGCACCAACATTAGGTGTTGCTGAAAATTCAAATAGTGCTTTTTCGATTTTTCCAAACCCTGTCAATAACCTATTTAATTTTAAATTAAATGAAAATGTCTCTTCGGTTGAAATTAGAACATTAGACGGTAAATTAGTTTCTTTAAATACATTTAACGCCTTTTCTGGATCAATTGATGTTGCTGAAATTGAAGCAGGTGTGTACATTTATTCGATTATTTCCTCAAAAGGAACAAACACTCGGGTACTTTTGTTAAACAATAAAAGGCTTTTAGTCATAAACAAAAAACCACTTCAATTTGAAGTGGTTTTTTTATTTAGTCTCTAAAATTCGGTGTTTTAAAATTTTTGCGTCTACTTCACCCATCCAAATTTCTCTTCCAACTTTCCGTAAACGTATTCCTGAACTGATTCGTTTTCGATTTTTTCAATTACATCTCCAATAAAAGCCGAAACCATCAATGCTCTTGCACCTTTTTCAGAAATTCCTCGAGCACGAAGGTAAAAAATTGCTTCTTCGTCCAGTTGTCCAGTGGTTGAACCATGCGAACATTTTACATCGTCTGCATAAATCTCCAATTCTGGTTTAGAGTTTACCGTTGCATTATCGCTTAACAATACATTTCCGTTTGATTGAAAAGCATTGATTTTTTGTGCGTCTTTTCTAACAAAAACTTTGCCGTTGAAAACAGCTGTTGCTTGGTCATCAATTACACCTTTGTACAATTCATTCGACTGACAATGAGCAACTTTATGGTCAACAACGGTATGGTTGTCCACGTGTTGTTTTCCTTTTAAGATGTAGGCACCAGAAAGATTTGTTTCTGAGTTTTGTCCATCTACTGCAATCGTTAAATTGTTGCGAACTAAGGCTCCGTCTAAGGTAATGGTATTGATTGTAAAAGTTGAATCTTTTTCTTGATTTACAAATTCACTTGTAATGTTAAAACTTGAATCGACTTCTTGTTGAATTTTATCAATTGATAAATTTGCATTCGTTCCAACATGAATTTCAGTAATACAATTCGTGAAATTTGGCTGGACACTGAGCGGAGTCGAAGTACCAGTGTTTTCTGTTACATAATTTAAAACAATGTGTGCCGAAGCAAAATCCTCACAAGAAATGACATTTCTTGCACCTGAATAAGAATTTTCACCAGTACTGATAAAAATCACTTGTATACTTTGCTTTAATTCAGTTTTTTTCGCAATTCGAATCCCCACTCCATCTTGAGCATAATAGGTATTAATTGCAGAGAAAACTTCATTCTCTAGAGGGATTTGTTGACCAATAGCTTCTCCGAAAATATTATTTTCCGCCAATGAAACTAGTTCTAGTCCACTTTCTGCCTCAATTTTTGATAATTCTTTCGCGTAAATTCCATTAACAAAAACCATCACAGAACCTTCTAAGTTTGGAATCAAAAAGTTGGAAATATCGAGGTCTTTTGTCTTCTGTCTTAAGTCTAATGTCTTAAAAACGGAGTTTTTTATCTTCGCAACTCGTGTATATTTCCAAGCCTCTGTTCTTGTTGTTGGAAACTCTGTTGTTTCAAGAATTTCATTTGCTTTTTCTCGCAGATTTTCAGGAAGTAAAAAATTTGCTGAAATTTCTGTTTGAATAGTATATTTTTCTGAAATTAATTCGTTCATATGTGTAATAATGGTGAATGCAGAGTGAAGAATTGAAAATGAAATTTGATGTTACATATTCAATTCTACCTTCTTAATTCTTAATTCTCAATTTTCAATTCTTCTTTAATCCAATCGTAGCCTTTTTCTTCCAATTCTAAAGCTAACTCTTTTCCTCCAGTTTTCACAATTTTTCCGTCATATAAAACATGAACAAAATCTGGAACGATGTAATCTAACAAACGTTGGTAGTGCGTAATCACAACTGTTGCGTTATCTTTTGATTTTAGCGTATTTACACCGTTTGCAACGATACGTAAAGCGTCAATATCCAAACCAGAATCCGTTTCATCTAAAATAGACAATTTTGGATCCAACATCGCCATTTGGAAAATTTCATTACGTTTTTTCTCACCTCCTGAAAAACCTTCATTCACCGAACGTGATGCCAATTTAGCATCCAACTCAACTATTTTTGATTTTTCACGGACCATTGTCATAAAATCTTTCGCAGAAATTCCTTCTTCACCTTTATATTCTCTGATTTCGTTAATTGCAGTTCGCAAGAAATTTACGTTTGAAACTCCTGGAATTTCAACTGGATATTGGAATGCCAAAAACAATCCTTCCCTTGCACGATCTTCTGTTGCTAAATCCAACAAATCCTTTCCGTCAAAATCAACGGAACCATCAGTTACTTCGTATTCTTCGCGGCCAGCCAAAACTGATGCCAAGGTACTTTTCCCTGCACCGTTTGGCCCCATGATTGCATGAACTTCACCTGCTTTTACTTCAAGGTTTAAACCTTTTAAGATCTCTTTGCCATCGATATTGGCGTGTAAATTTGTGATTTTTAACATATTATTCTTAATTGCAGATTACAAATTGGCAGATTGTCAGATTAGGATAATCTGTAATTTGTTAATTTGTAATCTTTATTTCCCTTTATAACTCTTCAAATATTTAATAAACCCTTTAATTTGTTTACTTGTTGATAAACATTTTTCATTCAAAATTTCATATTCCTCGTTACTTATGTAATTCAAATTATAAGCAATTCGTAATTGTGTTCTTAATTCTCCGCAAGATCCTTTAGCAATCGCTAAAAAATACAAAAATTGATTTTTTCCATCTCTTTCGTAACCTTCTGAAATATTTGAAGGAACAGAAACTGAACATCTTCTAATTTGGTCTTTTAATCCAAAATCTTTAGAAAATAATTCAGTATTAGTCAATTTGTAAATTTCAGTACATAAATCCATACTTGTTCTCCAAACTTCTAATTCTTCAAATTTTTCAATTGTTGCCATAATCTGCAATCTGTAATTTGCTATTTTGTAATTTAGGGCTTTAACCGACGCTTCCCTCTAACGAGATGGCTAATAATTTTTGTGCTTCAACAGCAAACTCCATAGGTAATTGATTCAATACTTCTTTACAATATCCGTTTACGATTAATGAAATTGCTTTTTCTGTACTGATTCCACGTTGGTTGCAATAAAAAATTTGATCTTCACCGATTTTGGAAGTTGTTGCTTCGTGTTCGATTTTTGCTGAACTATTTTTGCATTCAATGTAGGGAAAAGTGTGTGCTCCACATTCGTCTGTCATTAACAAAGAATCACATTGTGAAAAATTTCGCGCATTGTCTGCATTTTTGTGAATTTGAACCAAACCACGGTATGAATTATTCGATTTTCCTGCTGAAACACCTTTTGAAATAATTGTACTTTTTGTGTTTTTACCCAAGTGAATCATTTTTGTTCCTGTATCCGCTTGTTGGTAGTTATTGGTAACAGCAACAGAATAAAATTCACCTACAGAATTATCACCTTTTAAAATACAAGATGGATATTTCCAAGTTACTGCTGAACCAGTTTCTACTTGGGTCCATGAGATTTTTGCGTTACGCTCACACAATCCTCTTTTTGTTACGAAATTAAAAATTCCACCTTTACCTTCTTTATCTCCAGGATACCAATTTTGTACAGTTGAATATTTAATTTCAGCATCATCCAAAGCAATTAGCTCTACAACTGCGGCGTGTAACTGATTTTCATCACGTTGTGGTGCGGTACAACCTTCTAAATAAGAAACATAAGCTCCAGCATCAGCTACAACTAAGGTTCTTTCAAATTGACCAGTTCCTCCTTCGTTTATTCTGAAATAAGTGGATAATTCCATTGGACATTTCACTCCTTTCGGAATATAACAAAAAGAACCATCTGTAAAAACTGCACTATTTAATGCTGCGTAGAAATTATCGCTTGTAGGAACAACCGTTCCCATGTATTTTTTGACCAATTCAGGATGATCTTTAACTGCTTCAGAAAAGGAACAAAAAATAATACCTAATTCTGCCAATTTAGCCTTGAAAGAAGTTGCCACTGAAACAGAATCCATTACAAAATCTACAGCGACATTAGTTCCTGTTAATCGTTGTTGCTCGTCCATTGAAATTCCCAATTTTTTCATTGTTTCTTTCAATTCTGGCTCTACATCGTCCCAAGATTCGTATTTTTTTGTTTGTTTAGGTGCAGAATAATAAATAATATCCTGAAAATTTGGTTTTTCGTAATGCACATGCGCCCAAGAAGGCTCAGTCATTTCCTTCCAAACTTTGAAAGCGTTTAAACGAAAATCCAACATCCACTGTGGTTCTTCTTTTTTTGCTGAAATAAATCGAATAATGTCCTCATTCAAACCTTTTGGAGCTTGATCTGAATCAATATTCGTTACAAAACCAAATTTATATTCTTGATTTTCTAAGTCTTTTGCAAGTTCGTTTTCTGTGTAATTTGCCATTTTTATTTAAATTGAGAATTGAAAATTGAGAATGTAAAATAATTTTCAATTTTTCATTCTACATTTTCAATTTTATAATGAAAAGCTCTCCCCACACCCACATGTGCGATTTGCATTTGGATTATTAAAAACAAAGCCTTTTCCATTTAAGCCTCCTGAAAAATCTAAAGTTGTACCTATTAAGTACAAGAAACTTTTTTTGTCTACGACAACTTTAATTCCGTTATCCTCAAAAGCTTTGTCTCCTTCTTTCTCCTCATTGTCAAATGTAAGTTGGTACATTAATCCTGAACAACCTCCACCATCAACTCCAACTCGTATAAAATATCCAGCTTTTCCTTCGTCTTCCATCAAACGAATTGCTTGTTTTTTTGCTGTTTCTGTTACTGTTATCATGTTTGAAAAACAATTAATTTACAATAATGTTTATTTAGATTAATTTTAAATAAGAAATAAATCTTTTGCAAAAATACCTTTTTTATGGTATTGAAACAAGAAAAAAAATAATTATTTAGAAAAAAGCTAATAATTAACTTAGTGTTAAAGCAACATATTTAAATTTGGACGTGTAAATTTTCACACTTAAACGATTTGGTAGATTTTTTTAACATTTTTTTGATAAAATGTTTGTTTGTGTCGATAAATGTAATAAATTTGCCATGCAAACTATAATAAAACAAATTTTATGAAAAAACTAAGACTAGCAGTAGGACTATTCCTATTGTCAAGTACATTGGCTATGAATGCCTTTGGTCAAAGAACGTGTGCAGCAATGGATCATTTGCATGCTACATCTCAACAAAACCCAGCTGTTCAATTTAATTTAGATCAGATTAATCAATTCACACAACAAGCAATTGAAAGTGGTCAAGTTAATGCAGAAAAAGCGGTAATTACAATTCCAGTTGTTGTTCATGTATTGTATAATACAACAGCACAAAACATTTCTGATGCACAAATTCAATCTCAAATTGCGGTATTGAATAAAGATTTCAGAAAATTGAATACAGATTGGTCTAACACACCAGCAGCTTATTCAAGTTTAGTAGCAGATTGTGAATTTAATTTCTGTTTAGCAACAGTTGACCCAAGCGGAAATGCTACAACGGGAATTATTCGTAAAAGTACCACCAAAACAGTTTTTGATGCAAATACTGACGATGCAAAATCTAGTACCACTGGAGGTAGCAACGCTTGGTCATCAGCGTCTTACTTAAATATTTGGGTTGTTCCAAGTATCAAAGCTGGAACAAACACAGGGATTTTAGGTTATGCTCAATTTCCTGGAGGAGCTGCTGCAACAGATGGTTTAGTGATTTGTCACAACTACTTTGGAACGACTGGAACAGTTACTGCTCCTTTCAACAAAGGAAGAACTGCAACTCACGAGATTGGTCACTGGTTCAACCTTTACCACATTTGGGGTGATGATGGAACAGCATGTACAGGTTCTGATCAGTGCGCTGATACACCAAATCAAGCGGATGAGAATTATGGAACTCCTACTTTCCCACAAGTTTCTTGTTCAAATTCAGGTGATATGCACATGAACTACATGGATTATGTGGATGATGGTGCAATGTATATGTTTACTACAGGACAAAAAGCAAGAATGCAGGCATTATTTGTTACTGGTGGAGCAAGAGCTTCCCTTAAAAATTCAAATGGATGCGGTACTGGAACTGTAACGCCTCCCGTTGCAGCTTATTGTGCGTCAAATGGAACTAACGTAAGTTATGAATACATTAATAATGTTACTTTAGGTACAATCAATAATACTACGGCCGCAAATGCTGGTTATGGTAACTTTACAAATTTATCAACAAACTTAACTATTGGTGCAGCAAGTTCAATTTCTGTAAAACCAGGTTTTGTGGGAACAGCATATACTGAATATTTCGCTGTTTACATTGATTACAATAAAGATTTAGATTTTGAAGATGCAGGGGAATTGGTATATTCTGGATCAGGAACATCTACTTTAACTGGTTCATTTACAGTACCTGCAAACACAACTGCTGGAACTACAAGAATGCGTGTAGTCATGAAAGATGGTGCTATTACTAGTCCATGTGGTTCATATACTTATGGTGAGGTTGAAGACTATACTGTTAATTTTGTAACAGGAACAACTCCTGCTCCAACTTGTAATGTACCAGCGGGATTAGCGGCTGGATCTTTAACATCAAGCTCTGCAGCACTTTCTTGGACAGCAGTAGCAGGTGCTTCAAATTACACTGTTCAAGTTAAAACTTCAAGTTCAGCTACTTGGACAAGTTATACTGCAACAACAAATTCATTAAGTGTTACAGGATTAACAGCTAGTACTACTTATAACTGGCAAGTAAGAACAAATTGTACTTCTGGTGCAAGTGCATATACTGTTGGGACAAACTTTGCTACTAGTGCTGCTACAACACCTCCAACAACATGTACCGATACTTATGAAGCAAATAACACTAGAGCAACTGCTAAAACTATTGCAGTAAATACAAATATTTCAGCAATTATTAGTTCTACAACTGACCAGGATTGGTTTAAGTTTACTACAACTTCTACATTAAAGAACATCAAGGTTACTTTAAGTAATTTACCAGCTGATTATGATTTGTATTTATACAATTCCGCAGGTACATTACTTGTAAGTTCTGAAAATGGAAGTACTACGACAGAAACATTAAAGTATAATAATGCTGCTGTTGGTACCTACACTGTTTTGGTAAAAGGATACAATGGGGCTAACAATGCTTCTTGTTACACATTAAGAGCGGATAGAAGCAGTACTGCTTTCAAAGAAATGGAAGAAGAGTTAGTTTCAACTGTTAAAATAGATGAAACAATCTTTTCTGTTATGCCAAATCCTTCTGTAGATGGAAAATTTGTTTTCAATTTATCAAATGACTTCACAGGAAAAGTAAATGTTATCGTTTACGATGAAGCTGGAAGAATTGTAATGCAAAATGAAATCAACAAAGGTGAAACATTCTTGAAGGAAGCAATTGATTTATCAGAAAAAAATAAAGGAATGTATATTGTTAAGGTTTACAATGATGCATTTCACGTAACTGAAAGAATTTTATTTGTAAAATAATTCACATTCAAAAATCAATAAAAATGGCTCTCAGAAATGGGAGCCATTTTTTTTGCCAAATCAGTTTTTAAACTGATAAATGTTCTATTTTTTAAACTATTAATGATCTATTTTAGCCCTCAGTTTTGTGTAACTTAAATTACATAGAAAGCTTTAAACACACAATAACTTTGACTAAAATTTTTAAAACATAAAAGTCATGAAATTAGAACAGATTTACACAGGATGTATTGCACACGCGGCTTATTATTTAGAAAACAATGGTGAAGCAGCAATTTTTGACCCTTTGAGAGAGGTAGAGCCGTATATCCAAAAAGCCAAACAAGATGGAGCGAAGATAAAATATGTTTTTGAAACTCATTTTCATGCAGACTTCGTTTCGGGACATTTAGACTTAGCAAAAAAGGCAGATGCAGCTATCGTTTATGGACCAACTGCTAAACCGGGTTTCGAAGCAATCGTTGCAGAAGATAATCAAGAATTTAAGGTGGGAAATTACACAGTAAAAGTGATTCATACTCCTGGACATACCATGGAAAGTACAACTTATTTGTTAATTGACGAAAATGGAAAAGAACATGGAATAATTTCAGGTGATACTCTTTTTATCGGGGATGTAGGTCGACCAGATTTGGCACAACATGTTATTGCAGATTTAACAGAAGAAAAACTCGCCAATCACCTTTTTGATTCTTTAAGAAATAAAATAATGCCACTTTCTGATGATTTAATCGTTTACCCAAATCATGGGGCGGGAAGTGCATGTGGTAAAAAAATGAGTAAAGAAACTACTGATACTCTCGGAAATCAAAAGAAAACAAATTATGCCTTACGAGCTGATATGACTCGTGAAGAATTCGTAAAGGAACTTTTAACGGGCTTAACACCTCCTCCAGGATACTTTCCAAAAAATGTATTAATGAATATTCAAGGTTATGAAAGTTTGGATACAGTGATGGAAAGAGGGAAAAAAGCATTAAATCCAATTTCGTTTGAGGTATTAGCGAATGAAACTCAGGCCCTGATTCTTGATACACGCGATCCAGCTGTGTTCGCTAAAGGATTTATTCCCAACTCCTTAAATATTGGATTGGATGGAAGTTTTGCGATGTGGGTTGGAGAAATGATTAAAGATATTAAACAAGAAATTCTTTTAATTACGGAAAAGGGTAGGGAAGAAGAGGCCATTATTCGCTTGTCTCGAGTTGGTTACGATCACACTATTGGTTTTTTAGAAGGAGGATTTGATGCTTGGAGAGAAGCTGGAAAAGAAATTGATATGGTAAATCGCATTTCTGCTCAAGAGTTTGAATCGGAAATGGCTAAAAATCCAATTGTCATAGATGTTAGAAAGAAAAGTGAATTTGATTCTGAACACGTATTAAATGCAATTAATGTTCCTCTAAACCAACTTAATGAAAAATTAAGTATGATTCCAAAGGAGGAAAAATTCATCATGCATTGTGCTGGTGGATACAGAAGTATGATTGCTGCATCCATTTTGAAATCAAGGGCTTATAATAATTTTGTGGATGTTGAAGGTGGAATGTCAGAAATCTTAAAAACTGGAGTTCCGAGAACAGAATATGTTTGTCCTTCAACCCTTTTATGATAGTATTTTTATAAAATGAAAATCCTGGCAACTAGCTGGGATTTTTTGTTTTCAATAAATAGAATTCAATATATAAATGACAATTTGATTGAAAATGAATTTTTTCACTAAATTTGTAGATTGCAATAGAAATAACTCTTTTAAATGAAAGAAATACAAATGGTCGACTTAAAGTCGCAATATAAAAAAATTAAGGCTGAAGTGGATGCAGCAATTATGAATGTAATTGAAAATGCAACTTTTATTAATGGTCCAGAAGTTAGTTCTTTTCAAAAAGAGTTAGAACACTATTTGGATGTAAAACATGTAATTCCTTGTGCCAACGGAACTGATGCTTTGCAAATTGCGATGATGGCTTTGGGATTAAAGCCTGGTGATGAGATAATAACACCATCCTACACCTACATTGCTACTACTGAAGTTATGGCTCTTTTAGGATTAACTCCAGTTTTTGTGGATGTAGAACCAAAGACATTTTGCATTGATGTCACAAAAATTGAAGCTGCAATAACACCAAATACAAAAGCAATTGTTCCAGTTCATTTGTATGGACAAGCTGCTGATATGGATGCAATTATGGAGATTGCTAATAAAAATAATTTATTTGTCATTGAAGATAATGCCCAAGCGATTGGCTGCGATTACACTCATAAGGATGGTTCAAAATCCAAAACTGGAACCATTGGAACCATTGGTTGTACCTCATTTTTTCCTTCCAAAAATTTGGGATGTTATGGTGATGGAGGAGCAATTTGTACCAATGACGAGAAATTAGCCATTGCAATGAAACAGATTGCAAATCATGGTCAAACCATCCGATATCATCATGAAATGGTTGGTTGTAATTCTCGATTAGATTCAATTCAAGCAGCAGTTTTGCGAATAAAACTAAGGTTCTTGGATGAATATTGTGATGCAAGAAGAAAGGCTGCAGATCATTACGATAATTTTTTATCAAAAATTGATGGAATCACAGTTCCTTTCAGAGCAGAAAATTCTCGTCATGTATTTCATCAATACACGTTGCAATTGGAAGGAATTGATCGGGATAAATTGTCGGAATTTTTAGCAACAAAAAATATTCCATCGATGATTTATTATCCAATTCCTGCACACAAACAGAAAATGTTTGCCGCTTTTAATTGCGAAAATCAAGAATTACCTGTAACAGATTGGTTGACAGAAAGAGTGCTTTCATTGCCTATTCACACAGAATTAGAAGAAGAACAATTGAAATATATTTGTAGTGCCATTCAAGAATTTATAAAAAAATGAAAAGAATATTAATTACTGGTGCCGCTGGATTTTTGGGCTCGCATTTGTGTGATCGCTTTGTTAAGGAAGGCTATCATGTAATCGGAATGGACAATTTGATTACAGGAAGATTAAGTAATATTGAACACTTATTTCCGCTTGAAAATTTTGAATTTTATAACCACGATGTGTCGAAATTTATTCATGTACCAGGAAATTTAGATTATATTCTTCATTTTGCTTCTCCTGCAAGTCCAATTGATTACTTAAAAATTCCGATACAAACTTTAAAAGTAGGTTCATTAGGAATTCACAATTGTTTAGGCCTTGCAAAAGCAAAAAACGCTCGTGTTTTAATAGCTTCAACATCAGAAGTTTATGGAGACCCAACTGTTCATCCGCAAACAGAAGAATATTGGGGAAATGTCAATCCAGTTGGACCACGTGGTGTTTACGATGAAGCCAAACGTTTTCAAGAGGCTATGACAATGGCTTACCATACATTTCATGGCTTAGAAACAAGAATTGTTCGTATATTCAATACTTACGGTCCAAGAATGAGACTGAATGATGGACGTGTTTTGCCTGCATTTATAGGTCAAGCTTTGCGTGGTGAAGATATAACCATTTTTGGGGATGGTTCGCAAACACGTTCTTTTTGCTATGTAGATGATTTAGTAGAAGGTATTTTTAGATTATTAATGAGTGATTATGCATCACCTGTAAACATTGGTAATCCAGATGAAATAACTATTAGTCAGTTTGCTGAAGAAATTATAGCATTAACGGGGACAAATCAAAAGGTAGTATACCACGATTTGCCTGTTGATGATCCTAAACAACGTCAGCCAGATATTACAAAAGCGAAACAAATTCTAAATTGGGAACCAAAGGTTTCTCGGGAGGAAGGATTAAAAATCACCTATGAATACTTCAAGCGTTTAAGCCCAGAAGAGTTAAATAAAAAGGAGCATAACGATTTTGATAAATTTACAATTAAATAATGGAATATTTCGCACACGAATCAGCCTACATCGATGAAGGCTGTGCCATTGGAAGAGGTACAAAAATTTGGCACTTTTCACATATTATGGCAAATTGTACTTTAGGAGAAAATTGTAATATTGGACAAAATGTTGTCATTTCACCAGAGGTAGTTTTAGGGAAAAATGTTAAAGTTCAAAACAATGTTTCCATATATACAGGTGTAATTTGCGAGGACGATGTTTTTTTGGGTCCATCTATGGTTTTTACGAATGTTATTAATCCAAGAAGTGCGGTTAATCGAAAGAATGAATACGCTAAAACAATTGTAAAAAGAGGAGTTAGTATTGGCGCAAATGCAACTATTGTGTGTGGACATGACATTGGTGAATTTGCTTTCATAGGCGCGGGAGCGGTCGTTACAAAACATGTTCCAGCTTATGCGCTGATGGTTGGTAATCCAGCAAGACAAATGGGGTGGATGAGTGAATTCGGTAGCAGATTAGAATTTGATTCCGAAGGAATGGCAACTTGTAAGGATTCTGGAGAGAAATACCAATTAATAAATAATTTAGTACAAAAAATTTCATGAAAATTAATTCAGATAAAATTAAATTTGCTGTTGTTGGAGCAGGACATATCGGAAAACGACATGCAGAAATGATCAAACGTGAAAATGAGGCAGAATTAGTTGCTTTAGTTGATGTGCGTTCAAAAGAAGAATGCGGTGCTGATAATTTTGATGTTCCATTCTTTTCTTCAATGGATGATTTATTAAATTCAGGAATTGAATTTGATGTTGTTAATGTTTGTACACCTAACGGATTGCATGCTGATCAAGCAATTTTAGCTTTAGAACATAAAAAACACGTCGTTTGTGAAAAACCTATGGGTCTAAGTAAAGACAGTTGTGAGAAAGTGATTTTTAAATCTTTACAAATGTCAAAACAAGTTTTTTGTGTCATGCAAAATCGTTATTCTCCGCCATCAGAATGGATAAAATCCATTGTTGAAAATGGTGTTTTAGGTGAAACTTTTATGGTACAATTAAATTGTTATTGGAACCGTGATGATCGTTACTATAAAAATGGAAGTTGGAAGGGTAAACAAGATTTAGATGGTGGAACCTTGTTTACACAATTCTCACATTTCATTGATATCATGTATTGGCTTTTTGGTGATATTAAAAATATTCAAGGGAAATTTGCTGATTTTACACACAAAGACTTAACCGATTTTGAAGATTCGGGTTTTGTGAGTTTTGACTTCGTGAATGGTGGAATGGGCTGCATCAATTATTCTACAGCAGTACAAGATAAAAATCTTGAAAGTTCAATTACCATCATTGGAAGCAAAGGTAGCGTCAAAATTGGTGGTCAATATATGAATGAAGTAGAAGTTTGCAATATTCCGGGCTACGAAATGCCAGAATTAGCTCCTACAAATCCTGGAAATGATTACGGAGCCTATAAAGGTTCTGCTGCAAATCATAATTATGTAATTTCTAACGTGATTCAAACTTTAAAAGGAAATACAACGGCAACAACGAATGCTTTGGAAGGACTAAAAGTTGTGGAAATTATAGAACGTATCTATAAAATACGTGACGAGCAGTTTTCAAAATAGACTTCAATAATTATATCGAATCACAATATTTATATTTTTTTGAAGTTTTTGAAGTAGGAATTACTAAATTTACTACTCATGAAAAATTTCTTGATTTTTATTCTAATTTTTGTAAGCTTTCAAAATGAGATTTTATCGCAATGCATTGATTGTGATAATTTAAAGGAAGCATTAATTGCTCCTTCAGGTGTGAAAAGTTTGGATTTATCGCATGAAAAATTGAAGCTCGTCCCAAAGGAAATCGAACTTTTTACGGAGTTGGAAGAATTAGATTTATCTTATAATTTATTGGAGGATTTTCAAATTGACTTGAGTAAATTAACTCATTTAAAACGTCTTGACTTAAGTGATAATCCAAATCTCAATTTTTTTGAATTTCCTTCAAGTTTCTTTTCAAGTGGGATCGAAAGTCTAAATTTAGCGAAAAATAATTTATTCTTTGTACCAGAAAATTTTGGTTCACTAAAGAATTTAGAAACACTTGATTTAAGTAACAATAACATTACTTTTTTACCACCTAGTTTTGATTATCTCGTTAAATTGAAATACCTAAATCTTTCATTTAACAATCTTAAAGAAGACAACTTCTACCTCAATCAATTGTGGGATCTGGAATATTTGCAGCTTGAAAACAATCCAAAATTAAGCCTAGAAAATGTTTTTATTTCGCTTCAAAATAAAGAAAATTTGCAAGAATTAAGCTTTAGTCAAAATGAAAACAAGCTTCCAATCGGTGCGATGAATAATCTTTCCATCCGGAAAATAAAGATAAAAAATTCATCCATAAATTACATAAATCCCAATTTTTCAAATATAAAAAATCTTCAGGAGATTAGTTTTGACAACTGTGATTTTATAGAGGCGAAAAATTTGTATAATGATTTAAATGAACTCAAACAAATTACCAAAATAAGTTTTAAAAATAGCAAATTGGAAGGCGATTTAAAAGATTTGAGTTCAAAAAAAGAGCTAATTTTCATCGATGCGATTATAGAGAATGAAGAAGATTTAATTAAACGAAATAAGGTGCAGATTATTAATTCAACAAACCTTGATTCCGTTTTAATTCAGCAAACTAATTTGCAAAACCCAATGTTCTCCCTCAGTGAAAATATGCTTAGAAATCAAGTCGAAAAAGTTGTGGATGTGAAGATTGAAAAACATGAAATTCAAGCTGATACTCCATGTAAAATTCAGAGTGAGAACACTATTTTTGATATTCCAAAAAATGCATTTTTAGACCAAAACTTGAAGCCTTATTCTGGCACTGTAAAAATTGAAATCAAGGAGTATTTTGATCCAATCAGCATAGCTTTGGCGGGAGTTCCAATGATTATGAATGAAAGTGGGACACCAGAATTATTTTCTTCCAGTGGAATGTTTGAATTTAATGCTTACGATGATAAAGGGAACAAATTAAATCCAAATCCACAAAATATTATCCAAGTTGAAATGGAGAATACTCAACAAAACACACAAGCAGATTTATTTTCCTACAACGATTCACTGAAAAATTGGGAGCGCTTACAAAAAAATGTCAACACACTCCAAAATTCGAGCTCGCAAAATTCAATTATGGATTCACTAAATGCCCTTCCAGATTCACTTTTTGCGCAAATGCATCTTGTTCATGTCCCAATGAAACTTCAATACTTGAATCAAAAAGGAAATAAGCACAAGTTCAAAGAAACTAGAAAATATTATTTGACATTAAAGCATCACAAGCATGAATTTTATGTAAATCAAAAAAAATTATTTTATAATAACAAAAGTACCACTTTCTACACGGAGGATAAGGGACTGAAATTTTTAGAAAATTCCTATCTCATAATTGACAGCCTAATTTATCCTGAACACAATGAATTAATAAAATTGATTGCTTCTGACACAGCTAATGTTAAAATTTTTACAAATAAAAAATTATATGATTTTACTCCTCGAAATTATTCAGATGTTAAAGTGAGTGCAGACTTTGAAAAGGATAAGTTTATGTTTCAGTTTAGTTATAAAGGAAAAAAATTCGATGTTCCATTAATAATTGAATCAAAGAAAAGCCTCAAAAATTACCAAAAAGAAAATTATGATTTTTACAGAAAGTATTTAAGATATGAAGAAAAAAATCAAGCAGAAATTGATAAAGCAAAACTTCATTTTGAAAAAAATAGAAAGAAATTCGCAGATTTAAATCGAATTTTACGAGCAAATGAGCTTTTAAATCCTTCTTTGCGATTATCAAATGAACGAACAAAATTTGGACTTCAAAAATTCGGCTTGGTAAATTGCGATTATTTTTATAGAAATCCTCCAGCAAATTATATTGCTACTGCTGACTCAATGCGAGATCAAAATAATGTAAAAATTTTTGTTCCAAGCACAACCAGATTAATCATTAGATCTGACAACACTTATTTAGAATCTGAATCTTCACGTGTCCCACAATATTTGTTTAAGAAAATAATCTTTTTTTATGTTTTAAATTCCCTCGAAATTGCTGTGGTGAAATCTTGGACAAAATTAAAAAATGGACAATCTGTTCCAAATGTGAAACGATTTTCAACAGTAGGTTTGACTGAGGAAGAAATTAGGAAAAGTATTTTGGACTAATGAAAATTTTATCCATATTAATCAGTATATTGTTATCCTTTCATTCGATTGGACAAAGAAAATTTTGCATAAAAAGGTTGGCAGATATCGTCAATCGTCAAGATTTTTATTCAGAAATTAAAGCAAGTACGCTTGATTCAAATGAAATAAATATCAAATCAAATTTTGATGTTCAATTGGAAAATGTATTTTTTAATTCTTTAGTGAGTGCAAAAAAAAAGAAAGATACTTTGTATTCAAGTAAAATTCTAAATGATTTTGCTCTAATTACAGAGACCTATTTTTATAATAAAAAATTTAGTTGGAAAAAATTTTGGAAAATTAAAAGATTTTTTGAGCGTGCTTTGCCATATTTTAACACAAATTTCGGCCTTATCAATGCTTATTCTATGCAGTTACCGATTAGTAAATTCAAAGGGAAATGTTACTTTAATGAAAAAGATTCAAGAAGCTCAATACATTTATTTTTTAGAAAAAATCAGCAAGAATTTCCAGTTCCTCTGTACAATGAAATTGAATTTAGTGAATTGATAAAAAAGGAATTACTTAAAATTGATTTTATTCGTGACAATAAATTTTCAAGTTTTTCTACTATTTCTTATTCGTATAAAATTGAGCAAAGTAATAAGAATGAGATTCCAAAAATTCGATTTTATGTGTTTTTTGGAGGAAAACGTTTAAAACTTGTGGAACAAAAACTAAAAAAGCCACAAACTCTTTAGAATTTGTGGCTTTCAGATATAATTTGTTTAACACTTAAAATTCGAATGTCTCCATGAATTTTGTGGTGAAATTTCCTGCATTAAAATCTGCATTATTCATCAATTTTTGGTGAAAAGGAATGGTTGTTTTTACACCTTCAATGATGTATTCATCCAAAGCACGTTTCATTTTTAAAATTGCTTCTTCACGTGTTTGTGCAATTTTAGTAAAAAGATGTTTTATGATTTTTAAAAATAGTATAACTTCTTTTTTAAATAAGAGTAAAATATTTTTTATTTTATTTGGAAATGTTAATTGTTTTGTTTTGTTTTGTTTTGTTGCTTAATCTTTAATAAATATTTTATGAAAAAAGTAATTTTAAATTCAATTCTATTTCTTGTCGCTTTTCAATTAAACGCTCAAAATGAGGAAATCCACCAAGGAAAAATTATTGGAACTTATGATTTAGGGACCTTTGAAATATCTATCGTTTTTGATGAAATAACTTTATGCGAAAGAAAAACAAGTCCTCACGCAAAAAATTTATTTTCAACTAATGAATCTGTATTAATAAAGATAAATGACAATGATCAATTAGCTGAGGTAGTAAAAACAAATTTGAGTGAACAAGTTTATGCCAACAAGTATTGTGAAGATCCAGAAATAATAGAAGATTTAATTTTTAATGTTGAAGATGAAAGTTTAGTTAACGAGAGGTTAAAAGTTCTTAAAATGTCAATTTTAGAATTGACTAATCATCAAATAATTAGAGATATTGTAAAAGAGTTAATTCAGGTCCAAGACAATAATGAAAAAGTATATTTGAATAAGTTAAAAACTAAGTTGGAGGAGTATGATATAAATTTGTTGGATCTTATGGTAGGATCACTTCTTAAAAACGGAGGATCGTTTACAGATGTTGATGTATTGAAAAATAATTTTAATAGCATGGAAGTCGCTGGTTCATTATATGATGTTTTTATTTTTATTCCATTTAGTGAAGAAGTGAATTTTGAATTTACCCCAATTATTTCTTCAACAATTAATAATAATATAAATAAACAAAATATTGAAGGAATTAAATTCATTTCAAGTGGAAATTTTAATTCCGAGAACATAAATCAAGGAATTGAAAAAAAAAATCAAATTTGGTTCCTTAGTATTTCGAATTCTAATTTTTCCGATATTTATCCTGCATTGCCATGGCAAAGATGCAAATGCACTAGAGGCACGAAAGTTGTTGATGCGCCTACACAAGGGGTTAGCTCTAGAGGGACTTGTGCGAAAAATGGATCATGTAGTGAGTGTGGGAGATCAAATATTTGGGGTACATGCCCTGACAAATCTTGTCCTGGATGTTAATTGCATCAAAAAAGATCAGGAAAATTTTAAGCACCAATAAAAATGTATTTATTTTTATTGGTGCTACTTTTTGTTCTTTATCAGTGATATTTTCTCAAAATGATGTAAATTTTCAACTTGTTGATAGCTTCGAACTCAATATTAACTTGTTTAATACTGATGGTGTTTTAGACAATGGCTACAGCACAAATATTAAAAACAGCAATCTTTATATCTTTCCCACTGAACAGAATTGTTTTCTTAAATACGATTTGAAATTAAAAAAATTAGAAAGGATAAAGTTAAATTCTAAAAATAAGAGGGATGATTTTAAAGCTTGGACTTTTGATTTTACAAATAACTTCATTATAGCAATGAATTTTGATGGAACGGAACTTAGAAAATATTCATTCAATGGTGAATTAATAAAAAGTATAAAACCAAAATTTAATTTTTCTAAATTCCAAGTAAGTTACTTTAATAATTTTAAATATGATGAAAAAAACGACCTTTTCTTCGTTGCAATCCAAAAAAAGTTTAATGAAAATTATCTAGACAAAAGCATAAAAAAAGCAATAAATTATTACAAAAGAGATGGTCTAATAGGTGTATTTAACAAAAATGGAAAATTAATTAAAAAAATTGGGGAATATGATACACTTTACCATAAGGCATCGTATTATTATGCAGATTACTATTCTTTTATAATCAATAATAAAGATGAGATTTTAATTACCCAGCAACTTATTCCATTAATTTCTATTTTTAATCTTTCTTCTAATAAAATTGAAAAAATAAATATGAAAGGTGCCCACATTCAAAAGAATCATCAAGAATTATTTAAGGCAACTGAAAAATTAAGTAACGAACAATATAATTCAAGTTTAATTGAATCATATGGATATTACAAAATTAAGCAAATTAGAAATGAGGGCATTTATCTCAGAAATTATCAAAAAGAAATAATTGATACCACTAAATCATTAATTGAAATAATGCCTAAAGAAAAAGAGAAATCAAATTTTTGTCCAGCAAGTAGTGAAAGAGAAGTACTTCAAAAAAAGATAATTAATAATATCCCTCAATATTTACAAATCTTCGATCTAGAAAAAAGTCTAAGTTTGTACGATGATTTAATGCCTTTCAAGGGCAATATTTTCTTTAATAACAATGAATTTGACGTCATATGGACAGGAGCTTTTGACGCTAATTTTATTCGAATATACAAATACGGAATGAGTTTTTGATGATAGATTTCTGCATTTTAATCTTCGATTTGAATAGTAAAAATGATTTTGTATTTTATTTAAATCTTATAGAACAAAAATTAAAAAAGCCACAAACTCTTTAGAATTTGTGGCTTCAAATATTATTTTTTAACACTTAAAATTCGAATGTTTCCATGAATTTTGTGGTGAAATTTCCTGCATTAAAATCTGCATTATTCATCAATTTTTGGTGAAAAGGAATGGTTGTTTTTACACCTTCAATGATGTATTCATCCAAAGCACGTTTCATTTTTAAAATTGCTTCTTCACGTGTTTGTGCAACAACAATTAATTTAGAAATCATTGAGTCGTAATTTGGCGGAATTGTATAACCAGCATAAGCGTGCGTATCAATTCTTACACCATGTCCTCCAGGTGAATGGTAGGAAGTAATTTTCCCTGGACTTGGTCTGAAATCGTTGAATGGATCTTCTGCATTAATTCTGCACTGAATTGCATGTAAATGTGGCGTATAATTTTTTCCAGAGATTGCAATTCCAGCTGCGATTTTAATTTGTTCCTTAATTAAATCAAAATCAATTACCTCTTCTGTAATCGTATGCTCTACTTGAATTCTCGTATTCATTTCCATGAAATAAAAATCACGGTTTTTGTCTACTAAAAATTCTACAGTACCAACACCTTCGTAATTTACAGCTTTAGTAGCTTTAATTGCAGCCTCACCCATTCGAGCTCTCAATTCATCTGTCATAAATGGAGAAGGAGTTTCTTCCACCAATTTTTGATGACGTCGTTGAATAGAGCAATCTCTTTCAGACATGTGACAAGCATTTCCGTATTGGTCACCTGCAATTTGAATTTCGATGTGTCTTGGTTCTTCAATGTATTTTTCCATGTAAATTCCATCGTTTCCAAAAGCTGCTGCAGCCTCTTGACGAGTTGAATTCCATGCATTTTCAATATCCTCTTCTTTCCAAACAATACGCATTCCTTTTCCACCACCTCCAGCAGTTGCTTTCATGATAACTGGATAAACGATTTTTTTCGCTTGGGCTTTGGCATCTTCAACATCTTTCAACAAACCAACTGAACCTGGAATACAAGGAACACCAGCTGCAATCATTGTTGCTTTTGCTGTTGCTTTATCACCCATTGAATCAATTTGCTCAGGCAATGCACCGATAAATTTGATACCATGTTTTTGGCAAATCTCTGAAAAACGAGCATTTTCTGACAAAAATCCATATCCTGGGTGAATTGCATCCGCATTTGTGATTTCTGCCGCGGCAATTATGTTTGGAATGGACAAATATGATTTTGAACTTACCGCAGGTCCGATACAAACAGCTTCGTCTGCAAAACGTACAGGCAAACTGTCTTTATCAGCCGTTGAATAAACAGCTACCGTTTTGATTCCCATCTCTTTACACGTACGAATAATACGAAGTGCGATTTCACCACGGTTTGCAATTAATATTTTTTTGAACATCTTTTATTATTTAGATAATTGGATTATTCGATTGTTCGATTTTTAGACTGCTTGTCAATCAAAAATCTAATTAATGTTTGAGTTCTAGGCGCTTTAAAAGTTTAGAATTTGGAGTTTACTCGTGTAAATGACGAATTGTAAACTTAAAGCAACGACGAAATCAGACTTTAATTTATGATGGGTCAACTAAGAATAATGGTTGATCATACTCTACTGGCGTAGCATCGTCCACTAAAACTTTAACGATTTTTCCAGAAATTTCTGATTCAATTTCGTTAAATAATTTCATAGCTTCAATGATACAAACTGGAGAACCTTTTTGAATTGAATCACCTACTTGAACAAAAGCATCTTTATCTGGAGATGAAGAACGGTAGAAAGTTCCAATCATTGGAGATTTAATTGTAATCAATTTTGAATCTTCCGCTGGTGCAGAAACTGGTGCCGCAGGAGTAGCTGGAGCCACTGCAGGAGCTTGAGCAACAGCTGGTGCAGCTTGCATCATTTGTTGAGGTGCACTTGCTTGAACAAAAATTTGCTCTTTAGCTTTCTCAGCTTTTATTGTAATTTTGAAGTCTTTTTTCTCTATTTCTACTTCAGTTACACCTGATTTAGAAACAAATTTTATTAAGTCTTGTATTTCCGTTAAATTCATAATTTTAAGTTTTCGAGAGTAAATATAAATAATTTTTAAGAATTATAAGCCCATTTTAAATAAACTGCACCCCAGGTAAATCCACCTCCAAATGCAGAAAGGATTAAATTATCTCCTTTTTTCAATTGCTTTTCCCAATCCCAAAGACAAAGTGGTAATGTTCCAGCAGTAGTATTACCGTATTTTTGAATGTTAATCATTACTTTTTCCTTAGGTAAACCCATTCTTTCTGCAGTAGCATCAATAATTCGCAAGTTAGCTTGATGAGGCACTAACCAATCAACATCTTCACTTGTTAAATTATTTTTTTCCATGATTTCAGCAGAAACTTCTGCCATATTGGTTACCGCAAATTTGAAAACAGTTTTGCCTTCCTGTTTTACATAATGCATTCTTTCCTCAACAGTCTGAAGCGTTGGAGGATTTGCAGAACCACCAGCAGGTTGAATAAGGAATTTTCTTCCAGCACCATCGCTTTTTAAGATGGCGTCTTGAACTCCCATTCCTTCTTCATTTGGTTCCAATAAAACTGCTCCTGCACCATCACCAAAGATAACGCAAGTTGTTCTATCTTCATAATCCAAAATGGAGCTCATTTTGTCAACACCAATTACGATTACTTTTTTGTGAGTTCCAGATTCAATGAATTTAGCACCCGTTTGAAGCGCATAAATAAAACCTGAACAAGCGGCAATTAAATCGTAACCCCAAGCATTTGTCATTCCTGTCTTATCGCAAACAACATTTGCAGTACTTGGGAATGGGTAATCTGGAGTTACAGTTGCAACAATCACTAATTCTATTTCTAAAGGATCAATGCCTTTTTTTTCTAACAATGCTTTTACTGCACCGGCAGCCATATCCGAAGAAGCACCATCTTTCATAATTCTTCTCTCAGAAATTCCTGTTCGTGACAAAATCCATTCGTCAGAAGTATCAACAATTTTTGCTAAATCATGATTGGTAACAATGTTATCAGGTAAATAACCTTGCACACCTGTAATTGCTGCTGTAATTTTACTCATTATCTTTAATTAAATGCTTCGTTAACCTTAGTTGCCAAACCTGATTTTGCTACTTCAAAAGCGTGAATAATCATACTTTTAACAGCTTTATCATTGGAAATACCATGACCAATAATTACATTCCCTTTCACACCCAAAATTGGTGTTCCACCGTAATTTTCGTAATTAAATCGATCAAAATATTCGTCTTTGATTCCACGCTTTTTCATTAAGGTATAAATTCCTTCTGCTTCCTTTAGCACAACATTTCCTGTAAATCCATCACAGACAATGACATCTGCCATTCCGGTAAAAATGTCTCTACCTTCTACGTTACCAATGAAATTAATTTCATCTGATTCCTTGAATAATTTGTATGAAGCTAAAGTCAAAAGGTTTCCTTTGGTTTCTTCCTCACCGATATTTAATAATCCTATTTTTGGATTTTCAATTCCGTAAACATTTTTAGCATACAAGGAACCTAAAACCCCAAATTGGTACAAGACATCAGCTTTACAATCTGCATTTGAACCAACATCCAATAAAATAGAATTCCCACCATTGATGGTTGGTAACACAGAGGTAATACAAGGTCTAATAATACCTGGAATGGTATTGATTTTATAGATTGCGCCTACGAGCATCGCTCCAGTGTTTCCAGTGGAAGCAAAAGCTTGAATTTCGTTTTTTGCTAAATATTCAAAACCAACAGCAATGGAGCTATTTGGTTTATTTGGAATTGCACGCGTTGGATGGTCATGCATTGTAATAACGTCTGGAGCGTGCACTACTGTATAATCAGCTGGATTAGCACCAAACTTTGAAAGGCAACTCAAAATTAACTCTTGGTCACCAAACAATACAAGTTCAGCCTCACTTGGAAGTAAACTTTTTGCTAAAATTGCTCCTTGAACATTTGCGTCAGGAGCAAAATCGCCTCCTAAAATATCTATCCCTATCTTCATAAAAGAAGAATCAGTTACGAATTACTTATACTGCTAATTCTTTTTCTGCAACCACTTTACCTTTGTAATAAAGTTTTCCTTCATGCCAGTGTGCATGGTGAAACAAGTGCGGCTGACCAGTTGTTGGACAGATTGCAATATTATCTGCAACTGCTTTTACGTGTGTTCTTCTTTTGTCACGTCTAGTAACCGACGTTTTTCTTTTAGGATGTGCCATTTTACTTTATTTTGTAATCGTTAATTTAAATTTTTCAATATCTCCCAGGGAGATTCATCGTCTTCATCATCGTCATCTGGATTTTCATCATCCAAATCGTCTTCCCTCCCGAAAGCTTTCGGGACCTCATCATCTAAACCAAAATCATCTGGGTTAAAATCCAATTCATCATCTTCATTATCTTCTGAATTTACAGTATATTGTTTTACCAAATTCCACATTTCTTCATCGCATTCTCCGGTTTTGTGGATTTTGCGACTTGGAAGAGAAATTATGATTAACTCATAAATTGGTGCTTTTACATTGATTTGATATTCATCCGGATGCAAAACAACTAGGGTTTCATCCTCAGCTTCTTCTAATCCAAATTTATATATCAAACGGTATTCACCAATTATTTCTAGTTCTAAAGGAGCAGTACAGCGATCACAATCGGAGGTTACAGTTCCACTTACCTTATAATTGGCAAGCAACATTGTTTCCTTTTTATCGAGCTCTAAAATCACTTTTAGCTTCCCTTTTTGAACTAAAGAATACTCTAAATCTTCAAAGAACGTGTCGTCAATATCATATTCAAACTCGTGTTTTCCGATTTTCAAGCCAACGAATGGAATGTTATATTGTGAATCAGAACGCGACATTTTTATACTCTATTTAGTGCCTTAAATCTATAAGGCGGGTGCAAAGATAAGAAAATTAAACATACCTTGTTAAAAACTTTTAATTTTTTTGCTTTTTCATTCAATTTCTACCTTTTTGTGATGTGGTTTTTTGCTTTGCACACCACCTGAAATTGCTAATGGATTAGCATTAATATCTTTGATAAATTGTCTATTTTTATATATGTCTATCGCTGCATAGATCGCACTTCTTAAAGATTGCTCCGATGCTTGATTTTTCCCAGCAATGTCAAATGCTGTTCCGTGATCCGGGGAAGTGCGGACAATTGGTAGGCCAGCTGTATAATTTACTCCATCTTCAAAAGCCAAAGCCTTGAATGCTGTCAATCCTTGATCGTGATACATAGCCAAGATTGCATCAAAGTTTTTCAAATTGCTCGAACCAAAAAAACTATCAGCGGGATAAGGTCCAAATGCTAATATGTTTTCAGATTTTGCTTGTTGAATGGCAGGATTTATTATTGTGGTTTCTTCTTCGCCCATTTTCCCATTCTCACCAGCATGAGGGTTGAGTCCAAAAACTGCAATCTTTGGACGAATAATCCCAAAATCCTTTTTCAAACTAGCTTCTAATTGTTTAATTTTTACAATAATTTTCTCTTTTGACAATTGAGAAGCAACATCTTTTAAAGCGACGTGAGTTGTAGCCAATGCAACGCGTAAATCTCCGTTTATCATCAACATCAAGGCGTCATCAACTCCTGATAAATGTGCCAAATATTCGGTGTGACCTGGGAATTGAAATCCTGCCTTTATTATTCCATCTTTACAAATTGGAGCTGTAACAAGTACATCAATTTTGTTAGCTGCTAAATCTTCAGTAGCTTTTTCAAGAGCTAAAAATGCATATTTCCCACCTAATTCAGTTGATTTCCCAACATCAAATTTGAGTTCCTCATTCCAAACATTTACTATATTAATTTTCTTTTGTACTGCTTCTCCAGCATTTTTACACGACTGGTATACAAATTCATCGTCGTTTAGCGCTTTTTTGTAAAAAGAAAAAACTTTTGTTGAGCCATAAACAATTGGAATAAAATCTTGTAAAATTCGATTGTCTCTCAGTGCCTTGATTATGATTTCAGGCCCGATTCCGTTCATGTCACCCAATGTAATTCCTACTCGAATCATTTTAATTTTGTTTTTAAATCAAGTTATATAGATTCTAAAAAATCCGTTAATAATCGAACACCCACTCCCGTTCCGCCTTTTCCTTTGTAATTTTCTGGACTTTCTAAAAATGAAGGTCCTGCAATATCAATATGAATGTAAGGTGCTTTCACGAAATGTTCTAAAAATTTTCCTGCTGTAATCATTCCTGCATATTTTCCGCCAATATTTTTTAGATCAGCGATGGAAGATTTCATTTCTTCGTAATATTCATCCCAAAATGGAAGTTGTACAACCCTTTCGTGCACTTTGTTTCCAGCTTGAACTAATTTATCCATTGTTTTTTGATCTGCATTCCCCATCAAGCATGATGCTTTTGTACCTATTGCAACCACCGCTGCGCCTGTTAAAGTTGCGGCGTCAATTACCAATTCTGGGTCATACTTTTTTGAATAAGCCAAGGCATCTGCTAAAATCATTCTGCCTTCTGCATCGGTATTTAACACTTCAACTGTGGTACCATCATACATCGTAATCACATCACCTGGAGTATAAGCATTTAAACCTGGTCGGTTATCTGTGGCTGGAATTAATCCAATAATATGTACATTTAATTCATTCAAAGCTGCGGCATAAATTGTGCCTGCCATACATGCTGCGCCTGCCATGTCACTTTTCATTAAGTCCATTGAACCAGCAGTTGGTTTCAAACTTAAACCTCCAGTGTCATAAACAACCCCTTTTCCTACCAAAACAATTGGTTTTTTATTTTTTGCTTTTTTAGGTTTGTATTCTAAAATGGTGAATGAAGGAGCTTCTACAGAACCTTTATTTACAGCTAATAAACCACCCATTTTTAGGGCTTCAATTTTTGTTTTTCCAAAAACTTCGACTTCAATAGGGAGGTTTTTGCATAAATCTGTGATTTCTTGAGAAAGTTGAGTTGCTGTTAAATAGGAAACTGGCTCGTTGACCATGTCTCTTGTCCAATAAACAGCTTTTATTGTGTTTTCTAATTTGTTAATCTCTTTTTGGCTTGGAGAAAGAACACCAACTGACTCTAGTTTAAAAGCTTTTTCTTTTGCATCTGAAAAGTATTTCAAAAATTGATAGTTGGATAACAAAAATCCTTCTATCAATGCTAAAACGAATGTTGATTCACCAAGAACAGAAATTGTTTTTTCATTTTTATCTAAATGTGTTCTCAATTGATGTCCTGCTACTCGCAATTTTTCTGCATTTTCATTTTCTTTTACAAAAAAGATATACTGATTAGAAAGTTTTAGAAAGTCAAATTCTTTTTTAGATTTTATAAAAAGATCTATTTCGTCTTTAATATAACTTGGGAGTTTTTCCTCCGATTTGAATTTTTTATTTACGATAAAAACCAAATTGGTTTTGAAGTCTGCTTTTTTTAAAAGTTGGATCATGGCTTTAGATAAACTATTTAAGCGTAAAAATACAAAGATTAGTTGAAATAAATGAAAAAAGTCGATCAAAAAGACCGACTTTCACTAAATATTTATTTTTGTGGAGTTATAATTGACCGTCTGAATGGTACACTCCGTTTTTGTATACTTTAACTTTCAATAAGATACCATCTCTATCATAGACGTAAACTTTTCCGTTGTACAATCTACCATCTTTAAAATCACCATCTTGCCATATTTCATCTTCATCATTATACACTTTGTTGTAACCATTTGGTTGGAATTTGCCTCCTTTGACAATTGGTTTTGAGATAGCAGGTGCTTTTTCAGTATTTGCTCCTGGATCTTTCACTTTAACAGCTGGGTTTACCATTTCTTTGCTAACACTTTTTGAAATAGATCCATCCGCACCAAACTCAATACTTTCTTTCACATCTCCATTTTCATAATAACGAGTTGCTTTTCCGTTTGGAACTCCATTTACCGAGGAATATTCAAATTCTACTTGACCGTTTGGGTAATAAAATTTCACTTTCCCTTGCTCTTTTCCACTTTCATTGTAAATCGCTTCGTATTCTAATTGACCATTTTCATGGTATCTTTTAAGAGAATCTTCATATTGACCTTTACTAAATGAACCAGCCTCTTTGATTTTACCATTTGGGTGGTATTTTATAAATGCTCCACTTGCTCTGTGGTTAACGTACATTCCTTTTAATTTTGGCGTCACACCATCATTGTGGTATTTAATCCAAATTCCTTCTTTTCGGTCGTCTTTGTATGGACCTTCCTCAATTTTACCTTCCATCGGGTACCCTTCTTCAGGTCTATCTTTCCCGTAGTAAATCCATTTCCCTTGTTTTTTACCAGAAGCATCTTTCTTATTGATTTTATCATCTTGATTTACAATCGAAGGGTCAATAGAAAAATCGATTGGCATTGCACCAAAAGCAGTTGAGGAAAAAAGTAATAAAAATAAAAATTTAATC
>CAZHLZ010000001.1:9947-14880 GCA_964532475.1 uncultured Chitinophaga sp. | reverse complement strand
TTATTAAAATTATGTTGATGAATGTCCATTTGCGTCAAAAAAACACTTTTCAATGTTGAAATATACAAACTAAAATTGAATACGCAATAGTTATGCCAAATAATTTCGTCAAATATATTTATTTTTTCGATAAATCTTACAAAAATTTTATTTTATCTTGGAAATATCTACATGTCTAAGCATCGTTTCAACCATGTTTTCAAGTTGAAAATTTTCTTGCCAACCCCAATCATTTTTTGCAGCAGAATCATCGATTGAATTTGGCCAGCTATCTGCAATTTTTTGTCTGAAATCTGGCTCGTAACTAATGTTAAAATTCCGAATGTGTTTTTTTATTTCTGAAGCTAAATCTTTCGGTGTAAAACTAATTCCTGCAAGGTTATAACTAGATCTTATCTTTACGTTTTCGGAAGGTGCTTGCATTAATTCAATCGTTGCTCGAATAGCATCTTCCATATACATCATTGGTAAGGCAGAATCTTGCCCCAAAAAGGAGGTATAGGATTCCGTTTTCTTAGCGTGGTAGAAAATATCAACAGCATAATCTGTTGTGCCACCACCAGGTAAACTTGTGTAAGAAATTAAGCCTGGGTAACGAATGCTTCTCACGTCAACTCCAAATTGTTTGTTGTAATATTCACACCATCTTTCTCCTGCTAATTTAGAGATTCCGTAAACTGTTGAAGGCTCCATCACTGTGTATTGTGGAGTATGATCTTTCGGAGTTGTTGGCCCAAAAACAGCAATCGAACTTGGCCAAAATATTTTTTTAATGTGACCTTCTTTAGCTAAATCCAGAATAGTAAAAAGTCCTTCCATGTTTAATTTCCATGCAAAATCAGGATTTTTTTCAGCAGTTGCAGATAAAAGTGCCGCTAATAAATAAACCTGCGAGATTTTTTCTTCGATGATGTAATTTCTTACTGCTTCTCGATTTAAAACGTCTAATTGTTTATAGGGTCCATCTAAGAAAGTATGATTGTCTTGGACTTTCACATCGGCAGCAATTACCATTTGGTTTCCAAAAACCTTTCTTAAACCTATTACTAATTCGGTTCCTATTTGGCCACATGCACCAATGACTAAAATTTTTTCCATTTTATTTTCCAATAAAAATTTGAGCAAAAGTAACATTATCATTTTAAATTTTGCCTACTTTTTTTATTTGTAAAAATTTTAACTGATTTTTTTTGTGGAAATTCTTTTTTAAGTTTATTTTTGTCAGTTATGAATATGGATAAATATTGGACAGGCTTATTGGTTCACATCAAATTTTTGATAAAACGTAATCCGGAATGATTCTGTTTTATCACGAATTTAGTTAGTATTAAACATATAAGTAAATAAACATGCCAATTTATCATAAATTAGGGAAATTCCCACAAAAAAGACATACTATTTTCAAGAAAGAAGATGGTGGTCTTTATTATGAGCAATTATTTGGAACAGAAGGCTTTAACAATCATTCTACCTTGATGTATCATCTTCATAGACCTACGCAGGTGAAAGAAATTTTAAAATCTTATGATGTAACTCCAAAAATTGCCATCGACAAAAATATTAAATCTCTTTTGTTACAAGGATTTCAAGTTAGTCCTCAAAATGATTTTTTAGAAAGTCGAAAAGCAATGTTGATGAACAAAGATTGTATCATTGGACTTGCAGCTCCAAAAGAATCCTTGCGTTCCTATTTTTACAAAAATGCAGATGCAGACGAAATGATTTTTGTTCACAAAGGAAAAGGTACCTTAAGAACTTTTTTAGGAAACATTCCTTTTGAATATGGTGATTATTTGATTATTCCTCGTGGAATGATTTATCAAATTGATTTTGAAACAAGCGAAAATAGGTTGTTTTATGTAGAATCTTTTGCTCCATTTTTCACTCCATTGAGGTACAAAAGTTCATCGGGTCAATTATTAGAACACTCCCCATTTTGTGAGCGTGATTTTAAATTGCCCACAGAATTAGAGACTTACGATGAAAAAGGTGATTTCTTGATTAAAATCAAAAAAGAAGGGATGATTCACGAAGTAGTTTATGCAACTCATCCATTTGATGTTGTAGGTTGGGATGGCTACAATTTCCCATACGCTTTCAGCATTCATAATTTTGAACCGATTACTGGTCGTGTTCACCAGCCACCTCCAGTGCATCAAACATTCGAGACTTCCACTTTTGTGGTATGTTCTTTTGTACCTCGACTATATGATTATCATCCGCAGTCAATTCCTGCTCCGTACAATCACAGCAATGTAGATTCTGACGAAGTGTTGTATTACGTTGATGGAGATTTTATGAGTCGAAATAACATCGAACAAGGTCACATTACTTTGCATCCTAAAGGAATTCCTCATGGCCCAGCGCCTGGTGCTTATGAAAGAAGTATCGGTCAAACTGTAACGCAAGAATTAGCGGTTATGGTGGATACTTTTAGGCCTTTAATGGTGACGGAAGAAGCAATGAAAATTGATGATGGAAAATATTATAAATCTTGGGTTGAGTAAAATTGATTACAAATTAATAAATTAAAGATTGGAAGATTGATGCCCTTCCTAATTTTGATTTTGAGAGGGAATCAATCTGAAATTTACCAATCTGTAATCTGAAATTTAATAAAAATATGAGTAAAGAAATAAAAAATGTAGAATATGGTTTAGAGAAAATCTTCGAAGGAGCGCAAGATTTTTTACCATTATTAGGAACAGATTACGTAGAATTTTACGTTGGAAATGCCAAACAAGCTGCGCATTTTTACAAAACTGCTTTTGGATTTCAATCGCATGCGTATGCAGGTTTGGAAACTGGGATGAGAGATCGCGTATCTTATGTTTTGAAACAAGATAAAATTCGTTTAGTTTTAACAACTGCCTTAACAAGCGATAGTTTAATCGGTGAGCATGTAAAAAAACATGGTGACGGTGTAAAAGTTGTTGCTTTATGGGTAGAGGATGCGCGTAAATCTTGGGAGGAAACTACCAAACGAGGTGCGAAATCGTACATGGAACCAACTGTTGAAACGGATGAACATGGTGAAGTTGTAAGAGCAGGAATTTACACTTATGGCGAAACGGTTCACATGTTTGTGGAACGTAAAAACTACAAAGGAGAATTTTTGCCAGGTTTTGTGAAATGGGAAAGTGATTACAACCCAAAATCAACTGGATTAAAATTCATCGACCACATGGTTGGTAATGTTGGTTGGGGTGAAATGAATACGTGGGTAAAATGGTACGAAGATGTGATGGGATTTGTGAATTTCCTTTCTTTCGACGACAAACAAATCCACACAGAGTATTCAGCTTTGATGTCGAAAGTAATGTCAAATGGAAACGGAAGAATTAAATTTCCAATCAACGAACCAGCGGAAGGGAAAAAACGTTCTCAAATTGAAGAATATTTAGATTTTTACGAAGGTCCAGGTGTTCAGCACATCGCTGTTGCAACAGATGATATCATCACAACGGTTAAAGAATTACGTGCAAGAGGAATTGAATTTTTATCCACGCCACCAGAAGAATATTACCGCGCTGTGCCAGGAAGATTGGCAGATCACAGTCATGAATTGAGAGAAGATATCGAAACTTTAAAAAGTTTAGGAATCATGATTGATGCAGACGAAGAAGGTTACTTGTTACAAATTTTCACAAAACCTGTGGAAGATCGTCCAACTTTATTCTTTGAAATTATTCAACGAATGGGTGCGAGAGGTTTTGGTGCAGGAAATTTCAAGGCTTTGTTTGAAAGTATCGAAAGAGAGCAAGAAAAACGTGGAACTTTGTAATTTAGTGATTAACTAAATATTAATTTAATAGAATATTAAACCCGATTTAAGAAATTAGATCGGGTTTTTTTGTGATATAATATTTTGATTAAAACTTAGCTTGCACTTGAATTAGAAAAGTTCTTGGTGCTTGAATGTCTCCAGGACGACTCGTATATTCCGTGTTTAACACATTATTAATCATAAAACCTAAACGCAATTTTTCGCTAAATTCATAAGCCAATCGAGTGTCAAAAACCAATGAACCTTTGTTGTATTTTTCTCTGTATTCTTTTAATCCTGGTAAAATTTCTACTCCCAAAAATGGATTTTCAAAGATGTAATCAATATTTTCCATAAAACTTGCATATCGCATTGAAAAGCCAAGGCTGATTTTTTTCCATTGTGCTTCCACATCAGCTTTTGCAAGGTGAGTAAATCTGTATTTCAACATGCGTGAATTTGAGTTTGAAAAGGAATTCAAATAAAGTGAATCGGTGTTCAAAGTTAATGGATTCATATACGTATAACCCATCAATGCTGTTAATTCTACTTGTCTTATTTTCCCTTCGCAATTAAAGGAAAATTCAAGTCCAGTAATTCTTGCTTTTTCGGCATTTTGAGCCTGAAAGCCAAACCATTTTGGTAAATATCCTGCGGCATTTGGGTCGATACTGGGTGGAATTGAATCTGGTAAATAAAATCCAAAGGTAAATTCCATCATATTATCATATTCATTCACGAAAGCAGATAAATCCAACAAACCTTTCCATTTTCCAAATTTCACACCTTGTTTTATTCCAATTTCTGCCGCCCAACCTTCTTCTCTACGGAGATTTTTGTTCGGAAAAACGTTCAAACTTCCTACTGAAGTTAGTGTATAACGCTCTGCAATAGAGGGATAACGAACTCCTTGACCAAAAGAAAGCCTTAATTTTGTGAATTTAGCTAATTGGTAATTTGCAGCCAAACGAAGGATTGGAAATACAGGTAAACGCGTTGAATCTTTTCCAAAATAAAAATCAGAATCACCTCTTTGAGAATCTTGTTCTGTATATTCTGTTCTTAAACCGGCCAAAAAATAAAACTTTTTGTACTTCTTTTCAAGCTGCGCATACAGGGAGAAATTGTTTGAATAATGATTTCCGAACAATGTTGATTTAACTTGAT
>CAZHLZ010000001.1:587-9937 GCA_964532475.1 uncultured Chitinophaga sp. | reverse complement strand
GTTGTCAAAATAAAATTTGAACCAAAATCTCGCTGAAATTGATAATCCGCATAGCTAACAAGTGAATTTGAATTTTGATTTCTATTGTTATAATTTAGATTATCGATGAAATAAATTCGTATTTTGAGGTTGTGAATGTTGTTTTTTTTGTCAATATATTTGAGATATGGGTCGATGCTTAAACGAATCCCTCGGTTGAAGGTCAAACTGGATGCCACATTACTCGTATCGCTTCCACCGCTTGGAGTGTAGCCTAAGGAATCGTTTTGCCAAATAATGAAATTCCCCGTTTTTTGAAATTGTAAATTGTAGGCAATTCCTGATTTTAGGTTTTTTATTTTTTCTGTTCTAAAATAAATGGAACCACTTGTTCGAATGCGCTGCTCTAATTCTCCTTGTCGAAATCCTTTATTTGTAAACCCAGCAAAGGAAAAGGTGTAACCGACTTTTTTGAACATCTTACTAGCGTAAAAATCAACTTGTTGAAAGCTTGGGTTTTTTCCCCACCAGCGTAAACTTTCTCTTCTTGGATTTCCGTAAATTCCATTTTGAAGTTTAAATCTAATTTCTTGTTTGGTGCTAGGTTCCTTTTCTGTTAAAGAAATAATACCATTTAAGGCTCCACTTCCATAGAGAACGGATGATGCTCCTTTAATAACTTCTATTTGTGAAACACTTTCCAAAGGAATTGTATTCCATTTAACATCACCAGCATCAGCTGAAACAAGCGGAACACCGTTCCATAGCAGTAAAACTCGACTTCCAGCACCATAAGCAAATCCACTTCCTCCACGAATGCTCACTTGACCATCCATTGCATAAACCCCTGGACTTTGATCAACGATTTGTTCCAGATCACTAACTCCTTTATTGTCAATCAATTTCGCCTTAAGAATTTCTAATGAAATTGAAGCATCTTCCACATTTTGCTTTCTTCGTGAGGTGGTAACAGTTACCGTTTCACTTTCAAGTATTTGAGTTTGAAGTCGGATGGTAATTAATTCATTTTTTACAATTTTTACACTATCAGTTTCGTAAGTTGGGTAGGAAATGATCAGTAAAAGTGGAAGTTTTTGATATTTTATTGAAAATTCTCCCTTTGAATCTGTTAACACTTTATTGCCCTCAGAACTCAAAATTTTTGCACCACCTAATTTTTCAAGATTAATTGAGTCAATTACCACACCTTTAAGTTCCTGAGAATAAGCTGTATTCAAGGAGATAAAGAAAATTATTAATACAAGAAGGTATTTATTTTTCATAGGTAATTTTCAAGTTAGAGGGCTAAAAATAATTATTTTTTTAAACATCTTACCGATTTTAGTGAAGTTTGATAAATAATTTAATAATTTTACTAAAAATTAAATTTATGAAAAAAATATACTTTAGTCTAATTCTTGTCTTACTTTTTAGCATCAATTCTCAAGCACAATGTACTCCTGGAAGTAATTTTGCTGACTCGACATTTGGAGCGTGGCCTGATACAACAACAAATTTTCCAGATGCTACTAGCGGAGTTTTTTATTCTACTGATTTGAACTTTAAAGTTCCCTCGGATGCAGGAGATGTAGATCCACTTTATGCTGGGTTTACAATAATAGATTTTCAAGTAGATAGTGTTTCAGGTTTAAACCCTGGGTTTTCATACACTTGTAATGTATATTCATGTCTTTATTCAGGAGGATCAAATGGTTGTGCTGAGATTTCAGGAACAAGTACCGAAATTGATTCTTCAGATATCACAATTCATGTTACAGCGCGTTTGCAAACATTTTTAGGTCCAATTGAAGTGCCATATTCATTTGAAGGTTATCATATTTCGGTTTTAGATCAAAGTGCAAAATTAGTTGAAAAAAATAATGATTTTATGTTCTTAGTTTCTCCTAATCCGGTCGAAAATGAGTTGAATATTTCACATTTAAAGCAAGTAAATAGTATAGAAATTTATACTTTATCTGGACAAAAAATTAAAAGTTTTGATAATCAATTGAATCAGAAATTGGATGTAAGTTTTCTTACGAAAGGAATGTATATTTTGGAGATTAAGTCGAATAGTGGCTCGGAATTACACAAAATAATCAAAAACTAGTCAGCGATTTAAAATGACAAAAAAAAAAGGAATTGCAATTTTAGGTTCAACGGGATCAATTGGAACACAAGCACTTGAGGTAATTGAGTCTTACCCGGATTATTTTGATTTACAAGTAATTACGGCGCACAATAATGCTGATTTACTTATTGAACAAGCGAAAAAATTTAAGCCAAATACTGTTGTAATCATCAATGAAGCACATTATACCAAGGTAAAAGAAGCACTTTGGAACGAAGATGTAAAGGTTTTTGTTGGTGAAGATGCCATGGCGCAATGTGTTGAATCTTCCGAAATAGATGTTGTATTAACTGCATTAGTTGGTTATGCAGGTTTAAAACCTACGATTGCTGCAATCAAAGCTAAAAAAAAGATTGCCTTGGCAAACAAGGAAACTTTAGTTGTTGCAGGAGAATTAATCAAACAATTAGCCTTGGCAAACGAGGTGGAAATTTACCCTGTTGACTCCGAACATTCAGCAATTTTCCAATGTTTAACAGGTGAATATCAAAATCCGATTGAAAAAATTTACCTAACAGCCTCTGGTGGTCCTTTTCGCGGGTGGAGTTTAGATCAATTAAAAAATGTTACTCCCGCTCAGGCCTTAAAACATCCAAATTGGACAATGGGTGCAAAAATCACTATTGACTCCGCGAGTCTAATGAATAAAGGATTGGAGGTAATCGAAGCAAAGTGGCTTTTTGACTTAAAACCGGAGCAAATTGATGTAATTGTTCATCCACAATCAATCATCCATTCGTTGGTGCAGTTTGAAGATGGAAGTATGAAAGCACAAATGGGTTTGCCAGATATGAAATTACCAATTCAGTATGCTTTGACCTATCCAGAACGCTTTCCTACAAAATTTCCTCGTTTTGACTTCATGGATTACCCAAATTTGAGTTTCGAAAAACCGGATAGAAAAACCTTCCAAAATTTGGATTCTGCATTTGAAGCGATGAATATGTTGGGAACGGCGGCCTGTGCCTTAAATGCAGCAAATGAGGTTACCGTTCAAGCTTTTTTAGAAAACAAAATTTCGTTTTTACGAATTGCAGAAATTAACAAAGCTGTAATGCATCAAGCGACTTTTATTTTAAATCCAAAGTATGAAGATTATGTAATGGTTGACGCTGAAGCACGAGGTTTGGCTTTGGGGATGATTTAAGAAATCAATATTGGTATCTGGCCCGATCTAAAATAAACTTTTTCTTGAGTGTATTAATGAAGCAAACTCCTTGCGTTCTGACTTTGCCCTTGCCCAAGTAATGAAGTCAAAGTACTCAAAGGCGATGCGTTCCAAATGTTCGTCATTTAAGTTTATTATTTCAATGTAAAATTCATTCCATAATTCTTCACGGTCAATTTCAGAGCTTGTTTTACTAAGTTTATTAATGCATTTCAAAAAGTTGTTTTCAAACTCATACAAGCGATTCCTTGATTTAAGATAACGTTGAGTATTCTTTAAGACATAAGGAATAAAACTTTCATTTTTCATTTCAAAGTGAATCAATAAACTCATCAGATGTGAAAATGACACAATGTCTTCTTGAGCATCAATGTTTGAGTTATTAATTATTTTATTCAAATACTTGAGGGCAGCGTGATTTTCACCTTTTGAAAAGTATATGGATGCAATCTTGAAGTTAAAAAAAGCTTGCCTGCTATTCGTGATTTTTTCATCATACAACATTAATCCTTGTTCTATGAGTGGAATTAACTTTAAGGCCTCATCAAATTTACCATTGATTGCAAATAAACTTAAATCCAAGCTGTAAATACTTGAAAATAATTTAATTTGCAAATCTTCATTGTTCTTGTATTTCTCGTTTTTAGCTAAATTTTTTAATTTTGACTGATATAGTTGCAAATAGTCTTTTTTATCAAGTCGAATAGCCAAATAAATTGCATTGGTTAAAGCTGACAGATAGCGATTAATATATTCCTCATTGATTTCTTCTGATGACTCTATTAATTCAATATTGTCTTGCAAATATTTGAAACATTTTTCGAAGGAATTAATTGCAAAATAGTAAGCACTATAAATGTGATTGTATAAGTAATGAGAATCAAAATATAATTTAGATTTATTTGCTGAAATTAATAACTCATCAATAATGGTTTTAAAAGCCAGCAAATCTTCTTGTGATCTAGAGACTCCTCTTGAATTTAGTAAATGAAACAGTCGACTTTTTAGGTTCCAAAGTTGATTATAAGTTAAACTTTTGTCGTGAAAATCTTCGTCTTGTTTGAGAATATTTTGAATTTCCTCTAGGCTTTGATGGCCTTGACTTTCATAGATTTTTTTTAACTTTAAATTTATTTCTAGAAGTAAATTAAATTTGTTATTCTTTTTTGCAAGTTTTTCAGCACTTTTTAATTGTTTTAAACTTTGATGATATAATGATTTTTGATATAAAATCTCACTGCTATTCAATAGTTTATAAATTTGTGCATCTAAAGAGTTTGAGCTATGAAAATTATCTAATGCATTGATAATATTATCGTATAATCTCTTTTTGGTAATAGAAAATTTATTTAGAAATGCTTCTCCTTTGAAATGAGAAAAAATAGCATTTTCGTTGTAAGTCTCTTGTTTTTCAATGAAATCAAAAAGCAAAATATAATTATTTTCATCACCAATTGTATGGCGCGATGAGAACACCTTAAAATACCTTTTCTCGGATTTAGACATGTATTTAATTAATTCATGCAGGGTATCTTTTATTGAATTAGACATGTTAAATAATTATTTGTTAGTTTTCCGCTAAAGTATTGTATTTATTCACTTAATTTTCAAAAAACATTTAAAGTGTAGTTATTGTTTAGTTAAGTATATTTTTTTTCTTCGTGCTTTTGAAATGTATATTTATTATTTTAGTTTGTTTTGGAGAAAACATTAAAACAATATTACTTCAAGTAAGTCCATATGCAATACATTTAAGGAAAACTGTTTCCTGTATAAATTATTAAAAGCAAAACATTTTATTCAGAAAAAATATTTAGGATCCGCTAACAATGCTAGTAGCATCGTAGATAAAAGTCAAAAATGATTCTGTCCCGAAAAAATCAGAACAAAGTATTTTCTTTGAAGATATATATTGATAAATCGCTCAGGAAAGACGAGAAGATTAGTTGCTTGGGAATAATCAACAGAATTTAAAGCTAATTTCTGCCATGAAAAAATTTGTGAAACAAGGTTTTTACTTATTTCTCTTCAAAAACCCCACACATAATTTAGAATTTAGGAGTTTCATCTTTCGGTAATTTAATTCCTGTTATTTTTAATTGGAACTAAACTAGCCCTGATTGAAATGAAAATCCTTTTTTGCAAAAAAAGATTGAAATGAAAAGCAGGAAAAAGCTTCTAATAAAATACTAATTTTACATTTATTTGCGCAAACAGTAATGGGAATCTCCAAATTCAATTCCCATTATCATTAAATATCCAAGAAAGTTCATTTGTTGAAGTAAAATTTTTCATATTCAAAAGTTTAATAGTTTATGAGGCAAATGTAAACTCTAATTTCTTTCAAAATTCAAAAATTACTTAAAGTATGCCTTTCATTTATTAAACTGTATTTATTTTTTTGTGAAGAGAATAGAGAAAATTTTCTCAAAAAATTAATTTGAAATAATTAAATAATATTAAAATCTTAATTGTATATTTATACCAATTTAATAAGAATTTTTGTCTTTAAAAAACTAGCATATATGAATTTAAGAGCCTTAATCATTGATGATGAAGAATTTGCAAGAAAAAACCTTCAATTACTATTAAACGAATATTGTCCTGATGTGGAGGTAATTGGAGAAGCTTCTGGCAAAGACCAAGCAAAGGCAATAATTGAAACTTCAAAACCAGATGTCATTTTTTTGGATATCAGAATGCCAAGCGGTGCCGAAGGATTTGAACTCTTAGAAGAAGTTGAAAATAAAGATTTTTTAGTTGTTTTCGTTACTGCCTTCAAAGATTATGCTATCAGAGCTTTCAATGCTAGTGCAGTATATTATTTGCTAAAACCTATTGATATTGATGATTTACAGACTGCTGTTGAAAAACTGGTAGAGGCTAAAAAATTATTTACGGATGATCCTGAAAATTTTGTAACTTATTTCCGTTCTTTAAAGGATTTATCACAAAATCTTTTACACAATAAAAAGACCAATAGAATTGCGATTAGTCACACAAAGGGACTAAAAATCGTTGAAGACAATACCATCACACATCTGGAAGCTAGCGGAAATTGCACAACCATTTATTTTGAAGATGGAAGTCGTTATTTAGATACAAGAACCTTAAAAATATATGAACATATTTTGGATCCTTCCAAATTTTTCAGAATTCATAAGTCACACATTATCAACTTAAATAGATTAACTGAGGTTTTGAATGAAGATGGACATTTTGCCATTCTTAAAGGTGGAATAAAGGTTCCAGTTGCAAGAAATCGTGTTACCGAATTTGTAAAATTATTGAAGGATAACTAAGGATGTCAAAAATTACCTTATTCATAATTTTTATTCTGCTTTGCAATTTCAATTTTCAGGCACAGAGTTATTCTTTTAAATCGTATTCCATCGCTGAAGGTTTGGCCCAAACTCAAGTGAAAGCAATTACCGAGGATAATAACGGATACTTGTGGATTGGAACTCTTGGTGGATTAAGTAGATTTAATGGGTCAAATTTTGAAAATTTTTCCTCGGAAGACGGCCTTTTAAATAACAGAATAACAGCACTTTACTATCTTGAAAATCAACTTTGGATTGGTCACAAAGGAGGAGTTTCTCTTTTTAAAAATGGGAAGTTTTTTTCTTGGAGTTTGGGGCAGATTAATAAAAATGTGGAAGTTTCTAGCTTTATCTTTTTTAAAAATAAGTTAATCATTGCCACCAACGGTAGCGGACTTTATTCCTTAGAAAACAACAAGGTTACAGCAATTCCATTGGAATCCGATGACGCAAACCGAATTCGAGGCATAGAACTTGTTGATCAAGAACTACTAATTGCGAGTCGAGCAGGTTTATATCGTTCGAAAAATCTTAAGCACTTTGAGCTCATAAAAACAAATGAAGCACTCAATTTAACTGGAATCACCAAAAAAGCCAACACCATATTGGTTACAACTACAAATGGTGAAATTTTCGAATATAAAAAAGACAGCAAAATTTTTGTTCAAAGAGTAAAAACAAATCAAGAACTTTACCTCTATTCCTGTTTTGTTGATTCCAAACAAAATATTTGGAGCACCAGTAACGCAGGATTGATTTTTAAAAATAGTAGAAATCCAAGTTTATTGATAAATGAACAATTGGGATTGCCTTTTGACGCACTAAATTGTGTGTACGAAGATTTGAATGGTACCATTTGGATAGGGTCTGATGGAAAAGGACTTTTTCGTTTTAGCGGAATGTCTTTTCTTTATTTTGATCAAAAAAATGGAATTCAATCAAACTTGATCATTTCTTCTTTGCAAAAAAGCAAAAATGAATTTTATTTCGGTACTTACGATAAAGGATTGGTACATTATAAAGACAGAGTTTTTAAGGCAATTTTAAACGAAAAAACAAAATTTTGGGCTTCTATTTTGGATGACAATGGAGTTTTATATTTGGGAACCGATAATGGTTTAATTCAATTTCAAAATGGAAAAAGTAAAGTATTCAAATCCTTGCCAGAAGATGAAAATGAAAAAATCACCTGTTTTTACAAAACAAAAAACAAAACAATATTATTTGGAGGTTCCAATGGAATTGGCGAAATAAAATGGGGGAAAACATCTTACCTGAAACAGAAATTTGACGCAACAAAAATTGGTACTATTAGAAATATTATCCAATTTAAAAATAAAATTCTGTGCGCGGCAGATGGAGGTTTATTCGAGTTTAAAAATGGAGAATTCAAACTCTTTTTAAATCAAAAAACAACCACTTTTTCACTCAAAATGGACGACTTAGGTACACTTTGGATTGGTGGTGAGGCAGGATTATTTGCTAGTGACGGACAAAAAATTGAAAGAATTTCTTTATCCGATCAACCTGCATCAAATTTTGTGAATTTTATCAATTTTTCCAAAGGAAGAGTTTTTGTTGGAACAAATAATGGATTGTACGTTTTAACCAATTTAATTGTACCAAAAAATGCCACCAAAACTCGTTTTGGAATTGAGGATGGATTGGTAAACTTAGAAACCAATATAAATTCCAGTACCTTTGATTCTGATGGTAATTTTTGGTTCGGTACTGCAGAAGGATTGGTTTGTTTTTACATGAATGGACAGCAAAGTATCAATAAAAACAACACTCCTTTTTTAAATATTAGAAGCGTAAAAATCAATTTTCAAGACATAGATTATTCAAAATATTCAAATGAATTTTCTGAAGATGGAATTCCTTTATCGATGGTTTTACCACCAAATAAAAACAACATTACACTCGAATTAAATGGAGTTCTATTAAAGGATTATAAGTCCTTAAAATACGAATATTGGTTAGAAGGTTTGGATGAATCTTGGGTACCCGCATTTTCATCGTCGTTAATTAGTCTTTCAAACTTACCTTCAGGAGATTATATCTTACATCTAAGGGCAAAAAATGAACAAGGAATTTACTCTCAAGAAAGGAAAATAAAGCTGACAATCAAACCTTATTTTTACAAAACTTGGTGGTTCATTTTGCTTTGTATTCTGGTTCTTTCATTAATTATCTATTTGATTTTCAAATCTCGAATTAAAATTGAGCAAGAAAAAAGATACAAGGAGAAATTGGAATTTAAATCTCGATTAATGTCTTTAGAACAGCAATCTTTAAATGCGAGTATGAATCGCCATTTCATTTTCAATTCATTAAATTCCATTCAATATTTTATCAACACACAGGATAAATTATCCGCCAATAAATACCTGACAAATTTTGCAAAATTAATTCGGAAAAATTTAGATTCATCTAGTGAAAACAACAATCAAATCGCATTAAATCAAGAGATTGAGCGTTTAGAATTGTATCTTTCTCTAGAAGCCATGCGTTTTAAGGATCGCTTTGACTATCAGATCAATACGGGAAATATTGATATGGAATCCATTGAAGTTCCAGCAATGTTATTTCAACCATTTGTTGAGAATAGTATTATTCATGGAATTTTACCAAACGAAAGTCAGAAAGGATTGATTTCCATTAAGTTAAGCATCGAAGAAAACAATGACTTACAAAAATTAGTTGTTTGTATTGAAGACAACGGTGTCGGAATTGAAAAAAGTTTACT
>CAZHLZ010000001.1:0-577 GCA_964532475.1 uncultured Chitinophaga sp. | reverse complement strand
AAAGGAATTGTGGGCGGCGATCACAAGTCACAGGGAATGGAAATTACTCAAAAAAGAATTAGCCTGTTAAATAAGCTTTCGCGACAAGATTTTGAGTTAGAAGGTCCCTTTCAAATTGAAGATGATAACCGTTTAATCAAAGGAACGAGGGTTTTAATCAAAATACCACTAAAAAATTTGGTGGATTAAAATTAATTTTCTATATTTGTACTATAGATTCAGAAAAAAATTATGAAGTCAACAAAATATATCTTATTAAGTGTGCTTTTTTTAAGCATCTTCTCTTGTCAGAAAGAGGTAATAAGTCCTTGTGGGTCTTCACACGAACGTGTAGCTCCAGAATGGAATCCGAAAATGATTAACGAAACAGGTTCATCTTCAAATGATAATTCAGGCGATCAAACTGCTGGATTAGATGGTGAAATTACTGACCCAAATAACGACCCTGATTCTGTAAAGAAAAAAGGTGGTAAAAAATAAGGTAATTATAATTTTAAATAATTGTAAGCCTTAATCCTATGGATTGAGGCTTTTTTTATTTCATTCATTTTTCACTTTGGGATTTCTTGTAGTTATG